>CAIZKT010000618.1:0-8375 GCA_903933565.1 uncultured Victivallales bacterium
ATCATCATGGAAGACCCGGCGCGGCTGCGGCAGTTTCTGCTCGAGCAGGGAGCCCGCGATTGCAGCGGCCGGGGGCAGGGCTTTGCCGAACTGGAGGCGGCCTGCTGCCGTCTGAGTCACCATGTACCCGGCGCCGAAATCCCGGAACGGCACTGGGCCTATCGTTTTGCCAAGAAGCACTGGTTTTTCGGATTCGGCACGTATGGTTGAGGCGTGCAGGTTCAGGGCGCCACGAGGGCGCTGCCGTAGAGCCCGTGTCGCGAGGTGAAGATGCCGCGGTCTGATCCAACAACGCCAGCCAGCGCGACCCTCGGTCGGGCGGTTCCCCAGGAGCGCGCCGAACGGGACCGTCTGTACCTGTCCGTCGACCGCTATGTGGCGGCGCGCGAACTGGTGCCGCCCCTGACGATCGACGAGATCCGCCTGCACGCCGCCGAAATCGCCCGGATCGCGGGCGCTCGGCCTTTCCTGGACTACATCATGGTCCTCTTCGGCAGCGCCGTCTGGCGCGATACCGTGGCCGCGGTCCCGTTTGACCGGCGCGTGCTGCTGCTGCCACAATGCCTTAAGTCCACCGCGCACTGCAAGGCCCAGGCGGACGAGGTGGGGCTGCTGTGCGCCCGCTGCGGTTGCTGCGCCCTGGCCGATCTCGACCGTGAAGCTCAGGACCTGGGCTACATGGTGCTGATCGCGGAGGGCTCCACCCTGGTCCAGCAGTTGCTTGGCCAGGGCTGCGTGGACGCGGTCGTCGGCGTCAGTTGCCTCGAGGCCCTCGAGAAGTCCTTCCCGCTGCTGGCCGCCGAGGCCATCCCCGGCATGGCGATCCCGTTGCACCGCGCCGGTTGCCGCGATACGGACGTCGACGTGGACCGCGTACGGGGGTTGCTGCACCTGCGCTCGGCGCGTTGCGAGCCGCGGCGGGATATCGACGCCCTGCGGCGGCGGGTCGAGTCCTGGTTTACCCCCGAGGCGCTGGCCGAACTCCTCGGTCCGGAGAGCGGCTCCCCCGGCCGTCTGGCGCGGGAGTGGCTGGGGCGGTCCGGCAAGCGTTGGCGCCCGCTGCTGACGGCCTGCGTCTGGCAGGCGCTGGCTGCCGACCACGACGCCATTCCCGCCAGTCTGCGGCGGCTGGCCGTGGCGGTCGAGTGCTTCCACAAGGCATCGCTGATCCACGATGACATCGAGGACGGGGATGATGAGCGCAACGAGACGCCTACCCTGCACATCACCCAGGGCGTGCCCATCGCCATCAACGTGGGCGACCTGCTCCTGGGCGAAGGCTACCGCCTCATTGCCACCTGTGGCCTGCCGCCGGAACGCCAGGCGCGAGTCCTGGAGATCGCCTCGCGCGGGCACCGGGACCTGGCCGTCGGCCAGGGCGAGGAACTGGCCTGGTGCCGGGCCCCAGGACCCCTCCGCGTTGACTGGGTCCTCGATGTGTTCCGCCTCAAGACCGCTCCCGCCTTCGAGGTCGCTCTCCGGCTCGGCGCGCTCTGTGCCGACGAGGCGGAGCCGGGCGCCGATGCCCTGACCCATTTCAGCGCCGCCTTGGGGATCGCCTACCAGATCCGGGATGACATTGACGACGCCCGCGGTCTGAGCCCTGAACGGCTTTGGCGCTCAGCCTGCCGACCCTCGCTGACCACGGCCTTGGCCTACGATCTGGCGGACGAGCAACTGCAGGCCGAGGTGGCTGCCAGCTGGCGCGCCAAGACCGCTACGGCGGAGATCCAGCGCCGCTTCTCCGCCCTGGTCGCCGACGAGCGCGTCGGCGCCAAGGCGGCGGTGCTGTTCGAGCACTATCGCAATGAGGCTCTCCGCTCCCTGGCGCCGTTGCGGCACGCCCCGCTGAAAGCCTTGTTGCAGCGCGTCGTCCAACGCATTCTTCGGCATGGGTCAAGGCCATGAATCGCCGCCAGGCTATCGGGGCGGATTTGCTGCGGGTGAGTGGCCGCGCCACCCGCGTGCTGGACCGGGCGGCGCGAGCTCGGATTGCCGCCTTTCTGGGATCGTGCGTCGCGAGCGGTGGCGGCTTCCGCGGTCGCGGTGCAGGCCCGGCCGCCGACCTCTATTACACCCTCTTCGGCGCCGTGGCCGGCAACCTCGTGGGGGCCGATTCTGAGCGTCGGGCGCTGGGCCTCTTTCTCGAGCAGCAATCCCCTGAGTCCCTTGACCTGCCGCACCTGGCCGCTCTGGTGCAGTGCCAGCGGCTCCGGCATCTGCTCGGCATACCCCGGCGCCAGCGCGTACCGTATCTGCAGGCGGTGTCCAGGTTTCGCAGCCTGGACGGCGGCTTCGGTGACAGCCCCGGCGGCGCCCGCGGTTCCGCCTATGCACTGTACCTCGCGGTCTTGTGCCATGAGGCCCTGGGGACGGAGATTCCGGCTGACGAGCGGGCGTCGGCGGTCGCTGCGGAGCTGCTCCGGGAGGAACTCGATAGCGCTACGGGAAGCCTGAGTCGGGCGGTCTCGGCGACGCTGGTGCAACAGGCCCTGGGCGTGGCGGTTCCCACCGCGGAACTGCGCCAGCATATCCGCTTGTGTGGCGCGCCGGGCGGCGGCTTCCGCGCCCATCCTCGAGCGCCCGTGGGCGACCTGCTTTCCACCGCCGTCGCCAGCTTTGCCTTGCGGCGCCTCGGCTCTCCGCTCTGCGGACCCGACGCCGCCCGCACGGCGCAGTTTGTGCAATCCCTCTGGGATGTGGGCGGGGGCTTTGGCGGGAGTGCGGGGGATTCGACTCCTGACTGCGAGTACACCTTTTATGGGCTGTTGGCCCTGGGGGCTTTGGATCCATGAGTCGTGACGAGGTCGAACGCTGCTACCAGCAGTGCCGCGAGGGCCTGCTTGCCGCCCGAGACGAGCAGGGCGTCTGGCGCGGTCATCTCTCGTCCAGCGCCCTCGCCACGGCCGTCGCGGCCTTTGCGCTGCGGCGGATGGGCGGCGCGGCCCGCGTTCATGCCGCTCTGGAAGGCGAGGCGTGGCTGGTGCGGACGATCCTGGCCGACGGTAGTTGGGGCGACACCCTGGCCAGCCCGGGCAACCTGAGCACCACGCTGCTGGCCTGGGCGGCCCTCCGGGGCAGTCCCCGCGCTGGCGCCGCGGCGGCGGTCCGCCGGGCCGAATCATGGGTCCATCGCCAGGCTGGGAATCTGGGGCCGGATGCGCTCGCCGGAGCGCTGCTCGAACACTATGGCGCCGACCGCACCTTTGCGGTTCCCATCCTTAGCCAGTGTGCGCTGGCCGGGATGCTCGGCGAGGCCCCGGGGTGCTGGCGCTTCGTCCCGCCATTGCCCTTTGCCCTGGCGGTGCTGCCGCGGGCCACCTTCGGCGCCATCGGCTTGCCCGTGGTCAGCTACGCGCTGCCCGCTCTCATCGCGCTGGGCATCCTGCGCCAGCGCAGCGGACCGCAGTCGGCCAAGGCGTGGTGCCGGTGGCTCGAGCCCGCGGCGCTGCGGCGGCTGGCGCGGTTGCAGCCCACAAACGGCGGTTTCCTCGAAGCCGTGCCGCTGACGGGGTTCGTGGCCATGAGTCTGCGTGCCATGGGGCTGGGCGAGCAGCCCACGGCCAGGCGCTGTGTGGAGTTCCTGCTGGGGGCGCAACGCGAGGACGGCAGTTGGCCCATCGACAGCAACCTGGCAACCTGGGTCAGCACCCAGAGCATTGTCAGCCTGGGCGACGATCTGCCCGTCGAGAGTCGGCCCGCCCTGGTCACGTGGCTCCTGGACCAGCAATTTCGCCAGGCGCATCCCTACACCGGCGCTGCCCCCGGCGGCTGGGGCTGGACCGATCTTCCCGGCGGCGTCCCGGACGCCGATGACACCGCCGGCGCGCTCCTGGCCTTACATCGGCTCGGGCCGCAGGACCCTGACCACCGCCGCGCCGCTCAGGCGGGCCTGACCTGGCTGCTTAACCTCGCCAACCGCGACGGCGGCACCCCGACCTTCTGCCGCGGTTGGGGCCGCTTGCCTTTCGACCGCAGTTGCCCGGACGTTACAGCGCATGTACTCCGCGCCTATGCGGCCTGGGAACCGGCGGTCAGTCCCGCCCTGCGGCGACGGCTCGCCAAAGCCACCTCCGTGGCCTTGGGCTACCTCGAGCACAGCCAGACGCCAGACGGGGTCTGGCTGCCGCTCTGGTTCGGCAACGACGCGGCGCCCAACCAAGCCAACCCCGTCTATGGCACGGCGCGGGTACTGCGGGCCTTGGGCGACTTGCCGAAGCTGGCGCTGGCGCCGCCGGACTGGGTCCATCGCGCCCTGGCCGCACTGCTGGCGCGCCAGGCCGAAGATGGCGGCTGGGGCGGGGACCGCGGCGTCAAACCCAGCATCGAGGAAACCGCCCTGGCCGTCACGGCCCTCCTCCGCTGGCCCGCGGCACGGGCGGCGGCCGCGCGCGGCGTCGAGTGGCTTGTCGCCCACCCGGAACAGCTGGACCAGCCACGGCCCATCGGACTGTACTTCGCCAGCCTCTGGTACCATGAAGCCCTCTACCCGCGGGTGTTCGCCACCGAGGCCCTGCGCGAATGGCTGGCGCGCGCCGAGGCGTAAGCGCTCAGCCTCTGCCGTCGGCCTGGCGGAAGGCACGCACCAGCCCCCGGACCCGCTCAGGACAGACCGGGTTGGACCATCGCCCGGCGATCTTGGCCGCCGAACCGACGATGAAGGCGTCCGCCGCAGGCATCAGCACAGGCAGGTTCTCGACGCTGACGCCAGAGCCCACCAGTACCGGTACCGCGACCGCCGCGCGCACTCCCTGCAAGTCCTCGAACGAGGGCGCCACGCCGGTGCGACAGCCCGTGACGATGACGCCGTCGGCGCCAAAGAACTCGGCGGTGCGCGCCGTCTCGGCGCTGTCAACATCGCTGGTGATGGCGTGGGAACAGTGCTTCTTCTTGATGTCCGCGAACACCGCAATGTGCGCCGCCCCGATCTGGCGCCGGTAGCGCAGCAACTCCCCGGCGCAGGCCTCGATCAGACCTTCATCAGCGATGTGAGCGTAGACGAAGCCCTCGACCCGCACAAAGGCAAGATCTGCCGCCAGGGCGATCGCCAAGGCCTCACGGTTGGCGCCGGCGAGAACCTGTACCCCCGTCGGCAAGCCGAGCCCACGGACCTCGCCGCAGAGACGCGTCAGCGCCGCTACGATCTCCGGGCCGGGGGTGCGGACGTACGGCACATCGTGCATGTTCTCGACCATGATGGCGTCGAAACCGGCGTCGCGGTAGGCGCAGGCATCGGCGCGGGCCGCCGCCGCCAGCGCCTCCAGACTCTGAGTCCCCGCTGGGGTTCCCGGCAGAGCCCCCACATGCACCATCCCAATCAGAATCTTGCCGACACGCATCCCGGCGAGCACGGGGTTGGATAACATGGAACCCTCCTGACCGATCCCTGCACAACCGTACGCCCCCGCTGGGCAGAACCACGATACCCTGCGGCAGGCACCGATACAACACCGACACTTGACAGCTCGTCTCACTGCACCTACTTTACCAATAATGAAGCTGGTTCAGCATGGTTGAAGCGCGGGGGGCGGTTCATGGTCCAGTCCGTTCAGCGGGCTCTGCGTCTGCTTGAGCACCTTGACGCTGGCGGCAGCGCGGGGCGGACGCTGACCGAACTGTGTGCTGGCACCGGGCTCAAAGCTCCGACCGCGCACAACCTGCTGGCTACGCTGGTGGATCTCGGTTACGCCATACAGGCCCCGTCCACGCGACGCTACGTGGTGGGCGAGCGTAGCGTGAGTTTGGGGACCGGCCAGGCAGCCGTGGCGCGGCTCAAGCACGCGGCGGCCGGGCCCGTCCGGCGGCTGCACGAAGCGGTCAACGAAACCGTCATCCTGGCGGTTGACGCGGACGACCGCCGACATAGCATCCTGAGCTGTGAGAGCGAACACGAACTACGGGTTACGGCGACGACCGGCAGTGACGCTCACTTCTACGACACCGCGACCGGGCGCGTGCTGCTGGCGCTGCGGACCCCGCAGGCGGTCCAGGCCTTCGCTGCGCAACATGGCTTGCCGGGCGACGCCTGGCCCGCGGTGGCCACTGCGGCCGGGCTGGCGCAGGCCCTGGCCGCGATCCGCCAGGCCGGCAGCGCGGACTTCGTCATACCCGCGAGTCACGTCCGGGCTCTGGCCGTGCCTGTCCAGGTACGGGAATCGCGCCTTCCCACGGCGCTGGGCCTGTTCTACCCGACCGTGCGCGACCGGGCCGGTCGGCGCGAGGATTTGCTGCAACGGCTGCGTGAAGCAGCCACGGACATAGAGGCGGCCTACGAAAGGATCTGACATGGACCAGCTCACCAGTGCATTCCTGGCCTTCGCAAAACAGGCGCGCGTCGACCTGCTCGGCGTCGCTCCCATCGAGCGCTTCGACGATGTCGCCGCCGATCACCACCCCCGCTCGATCTTCCCCGAAACCCGCAGCGTCGTGGTGGTCGGCAAACGCATCACCCGCGGCACCCTCCGCGGCGTCGAAGAGGGCACCCAGTTCGATATCTACGGCCAGTACGGCCTCGCCTGGCTCAAGGACCGCATGCTCGCCGTCGCCACCATCACCCTCGCTACCTGGCTCGAAGACCAGCGCTGGGAAGCCTGCCCGATCCAGGACCTCGACGCGCGCATCCCCCCCTCCGGCGTCCCGGTCAAGCCCGGCCTGCCCGCCCCCAATGTCATGATCGACGTGCGCGAGGCCGCCGTCCGCGCTGGCCTCGGCGAGGTCGGCTTCTGCGGCGAAGTGCTGACCCCTCAGTACGGTCCCCGGCAACGCTTCCAGCTCATCCTGACCGACGCCCCGCTGGCGGCCACACCCATGCTCTCCAAGGCCGTCTGCGACCACTGCGGCGCCTGCGCCAAGAGCTGCCCCCTAGGCGCTATCAAGGGCAACACCTGCGTCACCCTCGCCGGCAAGACCATGAGCGTCGGCGCCGTTGATTACGCCCTCTGCCGGCGCTGCCAGAACGGCGCCCGCCCCAACGGCGACCACCCCGCCGGACTGCCGGACCGCCTCGGCGCCCTCTGCGTGCGCTCCTGCGTCAACCACCTCGACCAGGTCGGCGGTATCGAGAACGCCATGGAGAAGCCCTTCCGCAACCGCCCGGCCTGGGCCCGCAATGCCCAGGGCGAAGTCAGCCTCGTGGACGGGCGCTGAACCTGAACCCCATGGAGTGATCATGGCTAAACGAGTGACCAAAGAACAGATCCGCGCCTTCGCCCAGTCCCAGGGGCTGGACCTCGTCGGCTTCGCCAATATCGAGCGCTTCAAAGATGCCCCGAAGCGCATGCACCCGTCCAGCATCTTCCCCGAATGCCGCACCGTGATTGCCGTCGCCCGGCGCATCCTGCGCGGCAACTGGCGCGGCATCGAGGAAGGCACGTACTGGCCTACCTACACCTACTTCGGCTACCACGGCCTGCTCAACAGCTTCTACATCCCGATGGGTGTCTACGAGACCTCCTGCTTCATCGAGGACCATGGTTTCGAGGCGGTGCCCTACTATCCCGGCGTGCCCGAAACGCAGCCGCCGGACGCACCCATCCGCCCGGGCGCCGTCGCGCCCGAGGTGCATTTCTCCATTCGCATGGTCGGCACCTGCGCCGGCATCGGCGAACCCGGTTGGGCCAAGGTGTTCCTCACCAAGCAGTTCGGCCCGCGCGTGCGCCTGGCAGCCATCCTCACCGATCTGGAGGTGGAGCCGGACCCGCTGGTCGAACCTGGGTCTATCTGCGACCGTTGCATGAACTGCGTCAAGGGCTGCCAGGCCCACGCCATCCCGCACCTGCGCGAGGGCAAGACGGTCAAGGTCCAGATCGAAGACAAGACCTACGAGTGGGGCGATGTGCAGATGGGACGCTGTACCCTGGGTTACCACGGTGGCGACCCTCAGGCCTCTCCTTTCCTGCACAAGTCACTGCCGGGCTGGGAGTTCGACGTCACCAAACAGAACTGCACCGAGGACATGGGCTACAAGCTCTGCTGGCCCATGTCGTTGGGCTCCTGGCGGCGGACGGCCGAAGACCCCACCGGCCATCTCGTCGACGGGCATTGGCAACTGGCCCACTGGGGCGGCGGCGCCGGCGCGGGCAGCTATGGCGTCGAAGGCTCCCGAGGCTGTATGCGGAGCTGCTTCAATCACCTCGAGAAAAAGCACGCCTGCGAACAGACCTTCGAGAACGGCGAGTTCATCAAACGCGAACGCTGGCTGCTCTCCAAACGCTGCGGCGACGGCCCCGCCGCAGACGCGAACGGCTGAGACGCTGTGAAGAGGGAATCCGGCGGAAGCCTCCCGCAGGCGGGACGCAGGACCGCCGGCTCCAGCAGGGCCCCCGGCTGGTGTCGGACATACCGGAATGAGACGTGCCGACGCGGGTCCCATTCCG
>CAIZKT010000619.1:0-2048 GCA_903933565.1 uncultured Victivallales bacterium
CGATGCCAAGCCCGTTCCGGGCAGGTTCGCGGTATCCCCACCGGCCCTGGCGCGGTATCCCCACCGGCCCTGGAGCCCGCGATGCCAAGCCCGTTTCGGGCAGGTTCGCGGTATCCCCACGTACGGCGGAGACCGCCGACCTCCAGGCGGGATGCTGGTGAGCCGAGGGTTCTGCAAGAGCCTCTGTAACCTGAGTAGTTACAAAACAGCCCTGGGACCCTTCCCGGCCGCCGTGGCGAACCCCTGGCCTGCAGCTATGGTACGGGCCGCGTGCGCGGCGGCCACCCCGGCTCGGCCGCGACGCCGGGTCGGCAGCCCTCTGCCGCAGAGGATGAACAGGATGGATCGTGATCTGGTCAGTGCCGCTTTTCCGCGTCTGGTCGACCTGGCCCGCGACCGTCTCGAGCACAGTCCGGCCTGCCATGATTGGTACCACACCCTGCGGGTCCTGAACAACGCCCGGCACCTCTGCCGGGTCGAGGGCGCCGACCTGCTCGTGGTCGAGTTCGCGGCGGTACTCCATGACCTTGGCCGGCCGGCCGAACTTGCCGACCAAGGCCGCACCTGCCATGCCGACCAGGGCGCCGCGCTGGTGGGCCAGATACTGCCGACGCTGGGGATCGCCGATGCCGCTTTCACCGACCATGTGGCGGCCTGCGTGCGCACCCATCGCTTCCGTAACCGCACGGCCGACCGACCCGCCACCCCGGAAGCCTGCATCGTCTTTGATGCCGACAAACTCGACAGCATCGGCGCCATCGGCATCGGGCGCTCGTTCCACTTCGCTGGCCGCATCGGCGCCCGGGTACACAACCGGGCTGAGCAGGCACAGGGCTCGGCCAGCTACAGCCGCGAAGACAGCGCCTACCGCGAATTCCTGGTGAAGTTGCGCCACCTGCACGAGCGCATGTTGACCGCCGAGGGGCGCCGTATGGCCGCCTCGCGCCATCTCTTCATGGTCGCTTTCTTCGACCAGCTCAACCGCGAAGTCGGCGGCGAGGACTTTGCCTGAGGTCGTGCAGACGGCACGTACTCAGGCGAGGTTTCCAGCGTAGAGGGGATACAGCGATCCGCCCGGCACAGGCAGTGCGAGCCTCAGAAGGGCAGCGGAGCACCGCAGAAGCCGGTGTGCTTTCGCTGGGGCCGTGCTCTTGAAGCCAACCGCGCCGGGTTGGCGCTCCTCACACGAAGGGGTTGATCACCGTGACCCCAGCGTACTCCTGCCCATGCGCCAAGTCCTCGGAAAACACCGTGGCAGCCCCCGACTGTTTGGCGGCGGCGATGATCGCCGCATCCCAGTAGTGCATCTGGTAGCGCTCCCGCAGTTGCAGGGCCAGCATGACCGTGGCCAAGGTCAGCGGAATCACGTCCAGAGTGTCCGCCAGGTGCTGCACGATGGCGAGCGCGTCCCGGTGCGGTAGGGCGCCTTTACGGGCAGAGGTGGCCTGCACGTAGAACTCTTGCAGGACCTGGCAAGAGAGGACCTGACCGGGCTGTGCCAGCAGGGCGCGGGCGCGCTCCTTCTTGTCCGCTTCGTCCGGACTACCGCTGATGGCGTAGAGCAGGATGTTCGTGTCCAGAAAACCGGGGCTGGCCTCAGCGCTCATACAGGGCCTCGCGCGCTTTTCGCCTGGTGGCGCAGTAGGGGGTCTGTGCCCCATCCATGACATCGAACAGCCGCGCCGCCTTCGCTGCGTACGGCAGCGCGCCGCCGTCGACGGCGCTCAGCAAGGATCGTACCAGGGCGCTCAGCGATTGCCCTCGCCGCGCCGCCGTTACCCGGGCGGCACGGTAGACCTCATCGTCCAGCGTGATGGTCACATTTCGCATCGACCTTCTTCCTTACCTTTGGACACAGTATCACAGGAACACAGTACATGTGCTGAGGTTTGGCTGCAAGCGGAAGGCCGCGGGTGGGCCGCAGGTCAGTTCCGTAGGTGGTGACACCTCAGGTCCTGGGGTTCAGGAAACGGCGAGACGGCGAGACGGGGAAACGGCGACTGGAGGAGACGGACAGGGAGACTGGCGGAGAGGAAAACAGGGTTCAG
>CAIZKT010000620.1:0-4706 GCA_903933565.1 uncultured Victivallales bacterium
AAGATCCAGGATGTCATACGGTTCCAGACCGAGGTGCCACCTTGCCTGCGCTGCGGGCGGCACAGCGAATGTCGCATTGGCGGCTTGTACATGATGCTTGGCGAGGACGCACTTGACCTGAAGATCAAACCGGAGATGTTCAAGCGATGGGAAAATGATCCCGCAATCGTCGACGCAGTGGAGGCGGTCGCCCAGAGACTGCGCAAACTCTGAACGTGTCCAGGCTCATGGCCAGTGCAAAGGGAGGTAGTGCAACTGCTAATCAGGTCGCCGCGAGCTGACCCAGCAGGCCACATCCACCCACGTCGCGCACCCCGGACGCACCAATCTGCACCCTGTCGATTTCTTCAGCATCGCCATGCTCCCGGCATGGCAGGCTCGGCATGTGTGTGTTCCCCCCACCATCGCGGGTCTTGAAGTCCGGGGACGCAAGTGGTCCAGTAGAGCGTGCGTCGGACGGGGTAGCCCTGGAGTGGAAGCGGCGTGGGAGCCTTGGGCTACGTGGGGTGCGACGGTTGGCCGTGGTGGATGATGGGTGAGGCGGCTTGTCGCCTGACGGAATCGCCTGGGGAATCAGTGATGTCTCCAAAGCAGCACTTCCGATGCCTGTTGATGCTCGTTCTCGGTGGGTTTGGTTTCCTAGCAGTGATAGTAGCAGCATGGATTGCGCTTGAGGGGGGACCGCCACGGTGGTACGGGGTGCTATTTCTTCCAGACCTTCTCGCGATTCTGTGTCTTAGATATGCTGTAAAGGCCAAGTGTGAGAAGTGCGGCTCCAAGACACTGATTACCTGCGATTCGACATACTGTAACGCATCACGCTGCGTGAGGGGGGTTTTCCGGCGGTGTGCCGTGGCTGCGCGGGTTCCGGGGGAAGCGTGGGAGGGGGCATGCCGGGAAGCATGATGGAGCGTGAGAGGGCCTAGGCATTCTCACCCTGAGGGCGGGGCGCAGCGGCAGGCAGCGGCAGGAGAGTTGGACGCGGGCGGACGTCAGTGAGGAGACGACCGGCGCCGGTCCCGTGGGCCTGGCGCCGGTCGTGCGTTTCAGAAGATTCTCTCGACGGCGAGGTCGTCGAAGCCCTTGGGGTTGACCGTGGCGCGGATGCGGAAGAGAGTCTCTCGCCAGGTTCCGGTTGCGGTTCCGTCGCCCTCGAGGGCGGCGTCGAGAGCGTCGAAGGCGGAGGGGCGGACTTCGAGCACGGCGGGGATGTCGGTGCCGCTGTCAGCGCGCACGATGAGGTTGAGGCGGAGCCGTTTCTGGCAGCGTGCGGCGTCGGGGCAGAAGGCGCAGAGGCGTTGGTCGCGGCCAGGGGCGCCGTTGACGCTCCAGCAGGAGAGCTTGCTGCCCTTGAAGAGTTTGCGCACGGGAATGATATCGAGGAGGGTGACGTCGAGGCTTTCGAACTCGCGGCCGCGGAGGAGCAGGCAGCGCTTGCGACACTGGATGTAAGCGGGCTTGATCTGTTCAAAGAGTGTCCGGATCATGGTGGGGGGTCTCCTTTCGCTGGGGCAGGTTGCGCAGGGCCTTGTCCAGGTGCTCGGTGGTGACTTTGGCGGTGCCGGCGGCCGCGGCGGCCTCCATGGCGCCGAGGGCGAGGGTGTTGATGATCCGGGGGACGCCGCGGGCTTCGTCGAAAAGGCGATTGACGGTCTGTTCCTGGAAGATCTCGTGCTCGGCGCCGGCGTGGCGGAGATGATGGCGGATGTAACCGGCGGTGTGCTCGCGGTCGAAGGGTTCGAGGCGCCAGCAGGCGGAGATGCGCTGGCACAGCGGTTCGTTGACGCGCAGTTGGAGCCGCTGCATGAACTCGTCGCCGCCGCAGAGGAAGACGGTGAAGAGGTTGCCGGCCTCGAATCGGTGGTTGCCGAGGATGCGCAGGGTTTCGAGGGTGGCCTGGTCCATGAGCTGGACTTCGTCGATGACGAGCACGGGATTGACGGCCGCGCCCAAGCTGACGGCATGCTCCTGGACGGTGCGGATCAGGGCGCTCTTGCGGAAGGGCGGGTCGAGGTTGAACTGGCGGCAGACGGCGCGCAGCAGGTCGCCGTCCTTGAACATGGCGAAGGGGATGTAGGCGGTCTGCACGGCGCGTTCGTCGAGGAGGCTGCAGACGTGCTGGAGGAAGCGGGTCTTGCCGCAGCCGGGGGCGCCGCGGACGCAGGCGAAGCCGCGGCGTTGCAGGAAGCTCTCGGCCTGTTCGCAGGCTTCCTGCCGCAGCGGATCGAGGTAGAGGGGGACGGTTGCACTGGAGAACGGGGTGCGGCTGATGCCGAAGAGGTCGCGGCGCAGGCCGCGACGGCCGGCGGGTGTCGGGGTGTCGAGACTCTTGCTCATGCGCGGTCTCCTGAGGTTGCGGGGTTGATCTTGCGGCGGGGGAGGGTGGCGTTAAGCGTGCGGTTCAGCGGCCGGGCGATGCCGATGTACTGGCCGTCGTCATAGACATGAAGCCGGTCGGGCTCGGCGAGGCGGCGGCGGATTGCGACCGTGCGCCCCTTGAGCGCAAAGTCGGTCTCGAACCGGCGGCCCGCGAAGACGATGGTGCCGTCGTTACGCACGACGCGCTCTTCGCTCACGAGGAAGGAGTGGTCGTGGGAGCCGTCGTCGGCGAGCAGCCGCACGCAGGCGGAGCCGGCCAGCCAGCGCTCCAGCGGCGTCGCCCCGTCGATGCCCGAGTGCGGGCCGCCGTTGTACTCCTCCTCCACCCAGGTGCCGAAGGCGGTGTTGAGCGCGGCGAGGTTCGCCGGCGGGTGGAGTTCCAACAGCGCATTGAGGAATGACATGCGGACGGTTTTGTGGAACCTTTCGATCTTACCTTTCGCCGCGGCATCGCCCTTTTTCGTGCGGATGCGCCGGGTGCCGATGCGGGCGCAGCCGAGCACATTGATCCCGCGTTGAAAGCGGCTGGTTGGGGCGTGGTCGAGGGCAGCCGCATCCGGCGCGAGTACCCGATCACGCTCGGGCGCCTCGAAGGCCACGGGCGGCGCGGCAAGCCGCTCATCGCCGACTACGTGCTGGAGTACCGCAACACCAAGCTGGCCGTGGGCGAGGCCAAAGCCTGGGATGAAGCCCTGACCGAGGGGGTGGGCCAGGCCAAGGACTACGCCGGCAAGCTCGGGGTCCGCTTCGCCTTCGCCACCAACGGCCAGGGCCTCTACGGCATCGACATGCAGGAGGGCACCGAGGGGGAGTTGCCCGCCTTCCCCACCCCCGACGAGCTCTGGAACCTGACCTTTGCCGTGCCCGACGCCTGGCGCGACCGCTTTGCCGCGGTGCCGTTCGAGGACCGGGGCGGGTACTTCCAGGTCCGTTACTACCAAGACATCGCCGTGCGCGCCGCGTTGGAGGCCATCGCCGCAAAGCGCCAGCGGCTGCTGCTGACCCTCGCCACCGGCACGGGCAAGACCTTCATCGCCTTCCAGATTGCCTGGAAGTTGTTCCAGGCCCGCTGGAACCTGAGCCGCGAACCGTCGCGCCGACCGCGCATCCTGTTCCTCGCCGACCGCAACATCCTCGCCGACCAGGCCTACAACGCCTTCTCCGCCTTCCCCGAGGACGCCCTGGTGCGGATCGCGCCCGATGACATCCGCAAGAAGGGCAAGGTGCCCAAGAACGGCAGCCTGTTCTTCACCATCTTCCAGACCTTCATGGGCGGCCCTGGGAACGCCAATCTCCCGATTGGCAGCCTCGGAGCCACTCAGGAGAGTGGCGTTCCCGGGACGTGGTACTTCGGCGAGTACCCGCCGGACTTCTTCGATTTCATCGTCATCGACGAGTGCCATCGCGGCGGCGCCAACGACGAGAGCACCTGGCGCGACATCCTCACCTACTTCGCCCCCGCGGTGCAACTTGGCCTGACCGCGACGCCCAAGCGCAAGGACAACGTGGACACCTACGCCTACTTCGGTGAGCCGGTGTTCGTCTACTCGCTGAAGAAGGGCATCAACGACGGCTTCCTCACGCCGTTCCGGGTGAAGCAGATCGCGACCACGCTCGACGAGTACGTTTACACCACCGACGACAAAGTGATCGAGGGCGAGATCGAGGCCGGCAAGCTCTACGTCGAGGAAGACTTCAACCGCAGCATTGAGATCATCGAGCGGGAGCGGATGACATTCCTTCTGCGGCTTCACGAGTTCGGCGTGCCGATGATCGACCTGACCGCGGACGACATCGCCGAGGACGCCGCCAATGCCTGAACCGCGCGCCATCGTCATCAACACCGGGCCGCTCATCGCTCTGACTGCCGCGTGCGGCAACCTGCGGCTACTTGGGGCGCTCTATGGCCGCGTGATCGTACCCTTTGAGGTGAGTACGGAAGTCCTTGCCTGTGACGGGCTGTTGCCGGGGGCGGCCGAGTTCCGCGCTGCAACGTGGCTTGACCGACGACGGATGCCATGCGCTCTCAGTCCGCTGTTGCGCAACGCCCTGGACGCTGGTGAGGCGGCGGTGATCCACACCGCCCTTGCCGAGGGGATCGGTACCGTCTGCATCGACGAGCAGGTCGGGCGCCGCGTTGCCCGTCTTCACGGCTTGCTGCTGACGGGCTCGCTGGGGGTTCTGATCCGGGCACGGCGCGAGGGGCATTCCGTGGTCGTCCGCGAGTGCATCGAGCGTATGCAGGCCCGCGGCATCCGCTTCGGCCGCCAGGTGATTCAGGCCGCACTGACCCAGGCAGGCGAGGCGTAACCGCGCTGGTCACTGGA
>CAIZKT010000621.1:0-9687 GCA_903933565.1 uncultured Victivallales bacterium
CCAGGGCGCTGCCCTGGGCTGAGGGATGGCGCCCCTTCGGGGCTGAAGAGGCAGAGGCGAACCCGCGACTTCCGCGGCTGGGGGTGCCGCCGCGAAACCGTAGCGGCGGGATGGCGGATCGAGATGGACATCGAAATCGGGATCGAATCAACGGGGGGGACTCGGACACTGCGTCCCCCCTCGTCTATCGACCCACCACGGCGGGCAGGCGCTCGACCCTCTGCGGTTCTTAGACAAGCGAACCCCTACGGAGCTGACTTGCGCCCCCCGGCGAGCGACCTCTAAGAGTTGGCACGAGGTCTGCTAAAAGGCCGGCGTGATCGTGGTCATCTGATTACGGCAGAGCGGGTTACCGGGTTGCTTCAGATGACCTCTGGGGTCGGTGAATGGCACGAAGAACGCGAAAGGAGGTGGTTGCGATGTTGTGGACATGGCCAACCGGACGTTACTGGAACACCTGGGATGAGGTGGAGCGACTGCAGCGAGAGGTGAACCGGCTGTTTGAGCCGTTCGGCAGATCGGGTGCGCGCGCTGCGGGAGAGTTCCCGGCGGTGAACATCTGGACGAACGCCGACACCGCCCTGCTGACCGCTGAGATCCCCGGCACCAACCCTGAGGCGATCGAGGTGACGGTGAAGAACGATACCGTCACCCTCCGCGGTCGCCGCGACGTAGAGGCCCTCGGCAAGGGTGAGAGTTACCTGCGGCAGGAGCGTGGCGCGGGAGCGTTCGTGCGTTCGTTCGCGCTGCCTTTCCACGTCGACGGACAGCGGGTGACGGCGCAGTATCGCCTGGGCGTCTTGCAGCTCTCCCTGCCGCGCGCCGAGGAGGACAAGCCCAAGCGGATCACGGTCAACCCGGGCTGAAGCACGGAGCGAACCAAGGAGGATACGACCATGACAGAGAGTACCGTGACCAAGCGCGAACAGCAGACGCCTGCCAGCACAGAGCGGGCTCGGCAGACCGCGGTCTTCGTACCCCGAGTCGACATCCGCGAGAGCGAGGCCGAGGTGGTCCTGGTGGCCGATCTGCCGGGGGTTGACGAGACCAGCGTCTCGGTTGATCTCGAGGGCAGCGAACTGACCCTGAGGGGCCGCTTCATGCCCAAGGCCCCCGAGGGTTTCGCTCTCACCTATCAGGAGTACCAGAGTGGCGACTACGAACGCGCCTTTACCCTGGGCGACACCATCGACCGCAACCGCATCCATGCCGTTGTTAAGGATGGGGTGCTGCGGCTGACTCTGCCCAAGGCGAAGGAAGCCCAGCCGCAGCGCATCGCGGTGAAGGGCGGCTGAGGCGTGGTGCGTGGGCCGCCGGCGGCCATCGCGCCAGCCGGCGGCCCTGCTTCCCGCTCGCGGGAGGCTTCCGCCGTACTCCCTCTTCGTGGCCGGACTGCATTTTCTCGCAGTCCTTCGCTGGTCGGGGACTTCTGGGCACCCGGGTTTCCAGGCCGACCTGGGTTCCTTTCGGGGGGCCTAAACGCGGTCGAGGCGGTGGTCCTCGAGGGCCTGGGGGATGCCCTCGATGAGATTGCGGTCCAGCTCGAGGCGGGTCACTTGCGGGCCGATGCGGATACCGGCTCGCATGAGTCCGGGCCGGGTGCAGACGATGCGGTTGCCGCGGAGGACATTGTCTTCCACCGGACCGTCGAGGTCGATGCCGCAGCCGGGTTTCTCGAGGGTGCCGATATCCTCGAAGAGGTTATTCTCGATCAGGTTTCGGTGGGCGGCCTGGTGCGGCGGATCATTGCGGTAAACGAGGCCACCATCGCGGCAGCGGCGCACGGTATTGCCGCGCATGATATTATCGGTGTCGCGATGGCCGATCGAGATGCCCACGGGGCAATCCTCGATGAGGTTATTCTCGGCGAGGCCATGGCGCACGCCCCAGCACCATGAAAGCCCGTGGCGGGTGCACTGTCGCACGATGTTATTGCGGATCACCGGGCGCTGAGAACCACTCCCCGGATGGATGCCTTGAACGGCGTTCACGAACTCGCAGTTCTCGATGGTGAGGTCGTGAACGACCTGAAAGCTCAGGCAGTCGCTCTCGAGGTCGACCACGTTGACCGTGTCGACGTGGACTCGCTCGCAGTCCTGGAAGTACATGCCACCGCCGTAGTTGCCACTCAGCGCGGCGTTCTTGGTACGGTTGCCGTCCAGGCGCAGGTTGGCCACCCGGATGTCGCTGGCCCAGTTTGCGGTTACGAGAGAAAACAGGGTGGAGGCGGTCGCCTCATGTCCAACCCAGAAATTGCCCGTATGCGCGGCCCCGTCGGCGCCGCGGGCCTGGGACTTGAGCCAGAGTGTCTGCCCTTCGATCGCCCGCACGGTGTGAATCACGATCTGCTCGGACTTGTAGTGGGGGCACTTACCGCGCAGCAGCACCCCGCCACCGACGCGGAAGGGTGACGTATCGGCGACGGTCACCTGCGCGTCATACCAGTCGGTATCCTCGGTGATGAGCACGGTGCTGGAGGGCTCCTTGCGCAACACCGTGTCCGGGCCGCAGCCGATCAACTCGATGCCGCTGTGGAGACGCACGGAGTTGTGTAACTGGTACAGGCCGGGCCGGACCTCGACCGTGCCACCGCCTTGGGCAGCGACATAGTCCACCGCCGCCTGGATGGCCAGATCATCCCGGCCCTGAAAGGTCGTCCCCGAGTGGCCGACCGTGACTTTGATGCGTGGCGCCATGGCGTGCGGTCTCCAGTTTTGCGATGCCGCCGCGCGGGCAGCGCCTGTACTTGGCTTCGATACCGACCAGCAACGACAGCCAATGTAGAGCGGCAAGGTCAGGCTGCACACAACCGCGGTGGAAAACTCTGGACAGCGCGCAATCGTGCCCTATCTTGCACGGCAAGCATTCTGTCCGCGCTGGACTCGCGGGCAACCGAAAATAGTGGCACAGCAGTCCACAGGGGAGTTCAGGCGATGTTGACAGCGGCGATGGTGAAAGCGCAGGCGCTGAGCAGCGGCGCGGACATCGTGGGGATCGCGTCGATGGACCGCTTCAGCGAGTTGCCCGCACAGGTCAACCCGCAGTCCATCTTTCCTGAAGCCAAGTCCATGGTGGTCCTGGGCTTCCGACTGCTGCGCGGGGTCTTCCGCGGCATCCAGGAGCAGACCTTCTACGCGGCCTACAACCTGATGGGTTACGCCGGGACGAAGTGGGTGTTCCAGCCGATCGCGTTGTGGAAGTTTGTCAAGCTGATCGAGGATGCGGGATACGACGCGGTGCCGATTCCGGACAACTTTCCCTGGAGCAACATCGACACTCTGGATGCCAACGAGCAGGGCCAGGGGTTCATCGACGTGAACGCGGCGCAGTACGGCAAGACGGACGGCAACTGGAGTCGACCAGTGGCCCCGGGGCGGGCGGCGCCGGACGTGTTCTTTCAGTTACGCTTGGCCGCCTATGCGGCAGGGCTGGGCGAGATCGGCTACAGCGGCATGCTCCTGACCCCGGAGTTCGGCCCGCGGCAGATGTTCGCCGCGGTCATCACCGATGCGCCGCTCGAGCCTGACCCCATCTACGCGGGCAGCCTCTGCGACCGCTGTATGGCCTGCGTCAAGGAGTGCCCGGGCTGTGCTATCAACGGCAGCGCGACGACGCGGACACGGATCGCGGGACGCGAGCTGGAGTGGGGCAAGTTCAACTTCGACAAGTGCGCCCAGGGCTTTCACGGTGGCGGCGAGAAGGCCGATAACCCGTGGATGGTCAGCGAGAAGGACCGCGAGGGCTTCAACCAGCAGCCCTACTCCAAGGCGCGGAACTATAAGCTCAGCCCGGTGCTGTGGAGCGGGCGCGGACTGGATGGCATGCGCGGCTGCCAGATGGCCTGCATGGCGCATCTTGAGGAACAGGGCAAACTGAAGAACGTGTTCAAACGGCCCTTCCGCCAGGACGCGGGAGCTCAGCCTGCATGACCGGTCTCCGGCGGCAGCCGTGAGCGAACCCACTCGGGAGGTGCGACATGTTGACAGCGGCGATGATCAAGAAGGCGGCCCGCGAGGCGGGCGCCGACATCGTGGGCATCGGCTCGACGGAGCGTTTTGAGGGGGCGCCCCGGCAGATGGACCCACGCTTCATGCTGCCCAGCGCGCGCAGCGTGATTGCCATGGGTTTTCGGCATGCTAGGGGCTGCTTTCGCGGCATTGAAGAGGGGACGTTTTTCACAGCCTACAGCGCCATGGGCTACTCCTCGATCAACTACATCTACCAACCCTACGTCCTGCAACAGGTCGGCCGCTTGATCGAGGACGAGGGCTACGACGTGCTGCCGATCCCGAACAATTTCCCCTGGAACAACATCAATGTCAGCGGCACGGAGTCTCCCGAGGACACGGTTAAGCCCAACCTGGCCAAGAGTCGTCCGGCCTCGCCGGAGAAGCCCGCCCCGGACGCCTTCATCCAGTTGCGCCTGGCGTGCTTCGTTGCCGGGCTCGGCGAAATTGGCTACTCGAAGATGCTTCTGAGCCGCGAATTTGGGCCTCGGCAACGGGTCGCGGTCATGCTCACCGATGCCGAGCTGGAGCCAGACCCGCTGATCGAGCCGGGCACCATCTGCGACCGCTGCATGGCCTGCGTGCGGGCCTGCACGGGCGGCTGCTTTCCCAAGGACAAGACGGTGAAGGTGACCGTGGCCGGCAAGCACCTGGAGTGGGCCGACATCGACATGCGAAAATGCGCTACCTTCTTCTGCGGCGGCTCGCCGGAAAACAACCCCTTTGCCACCACGGCGCGGGACCGCGAGGAGTTCGGCAAGGAGGTCGGCAGCGCTCAGCAGCACAAGCTGCAGCCGGTGTACGTCTACTCGCGCGCCCTGGAAGGCGCCTCGGGGTGCATCCGGGCCTGCATGGCGCACCTGGAGGAGACCGGCCGCATTCAAAGCCGCTTTCAGGAGCGCTTCCGTAAGAAACCTCAGTGGCGGATGAACCTGGACGAGGTGTGATATGGCACGATTACGGGCGGCAATTCTAGGCTATGGGCGTAGCGGCAGCACGATGCACGCGGGCGCCTACGACAAGAACCGTGACGCCTTCGAGCTCGTGGCGGTGTGCGATGTTGACCCGGAGCGGCGGCAACAGGCGCAGGAGCGCTTCGGTTGCACGGTCTACACGGACTACCGGCAGATGCTGGCGCAGGAACGGCTCGATCTGGTCAGCGTGGTCACCCGCAGTCACCAGCACGCCGCCATGGCCTGCGACTGCCTCGGCGCGGGGGTGAACGTTCTGGTCACCAAGCCTTGGGCGGTGAATGCGGCCGAGGCGGAAGGGATGATCGCCGCGGCGCGCGCTGCCGGCCGGCAGCTGTTGCCATGGCTGCCAGCGCGCTGGGGCAGCGTCTTTACGCGTCTGCAAGCGCTGCTGAGCCAGGGGGTGATCGGCGACGTCTTCTTCATCCGCCGCGCGGAATGCAGCTTCGCGACTCGCTGTGATTGGCAGACGGATAAGACGTGCGGCGGCGGCTACCTGCTGAACTGGGGTCCGCACGTGATCGATCCGCCTATCCTTCTGGGCGGCGGCCAACCCAAGACCGTCTTCGGGAGGTTGATGCAGACCATCAACCCGGGGGACACCGAGGACGTGGTCTTCGCCGTGATCACGCTGGCGAACGGAGTCACGGTCCAGGCCGAGTATACCGTCAGTGTCGTCGAGTTACCGAACTGGCTCATTCAAGGCACGCGTGGCACCATCGAGGTCCGCGGCACGACGATCCGGGTCCTGGGCCGGAGGCCGGTCCAGCCGTCTGACCCGACCCGTTACGCTGACATGAAGGCCGCGGTCGAGTCCACTACCGAGGAGAAGGTCGGCGGCGCGGTCTACGGCGACGAGGTCGCCGTCTACGCCGAGATCGCGCAGGCCTTGCAGGGCCGCAAGCCATTCCCCGTGACCACGGCTGCGGCCTTGGAGCTCTCCCGCGTGTTTGACGCGGTGCGGACCTCGCACGCCGAGGACCGGCTGGTGTGTCTGTGAGCCTGACGACCGACCGCGCGGGCCACGCCAGTCCTGAGCCACTCCGGCGCAGCCCGGTGCTGGCGCTGCAACCGCCGCCTCTAACAGGGATGCCGTGATGACCCCAAGGGCGCTGATCCTGGGACTGCTCCTGTCCCTATTCATTGCCGGCGCGGGCTACATCAACGACCGCGTGCTGGACCTGGAGAGCTTCAACAACGGTCACCAGTTGGCCATCATCGTCACGGGCTTGATGATCCTGGCGGTGGTACTGCTGAACCCCTTGCTGCATCGTCTGCGCCGTGGCCTGGCTTTCCGGCCTGCCGAGATCGGGGTGGTCGTCATCCTGATGATGATCGCCTGCAGCATCCCCGGACGCGGGCTGCTGGAGCAGTTTGCGCAGGCACTGGTGATGCCTTTCCACTGGGAACGCATCAGCCCCGGTTGGCGCGAGCAGCGCCTGCTGGGCTATGCCCCGCCGGAAGCGTTGGTTGACAGCACCGACTATGACCGGGTCGTGGCCCGCTTCGTGACCGGTTCAGACCGCGCCAGTTACCCCTCGCCAAACCCGTGGGATAGCCTCTCCCGCAAGTGGCGCCAAGTCCCTTGGGAAGCCTGGTCGGCTCCGCTCTTGACCTGGGTGCCGATGGTGATCCTCACGTCGCTGTGCATGGTGGGAATGGCGTTGATCGTACACCGCCAGTGGTCGGCCTACGAGCACCTCCAATACCCCATCGCTACCTTTACTACGTCCCTGCTCGAGCGCGACGAGGGCAAGGCGTTTGGGCCGATGCTGCACCAACGCGCTTTCTGGATTGGCTTCGGGATGATGTTCCTGATCCGGCTGAACAACGGCCTGTGCCAGTGGTTCCCGGACTATCTGGTGCCAGTGCAGTTGAGCTATACCCTCTCGCCCCTTGGGACCACGTGGCCGACCCTCTACCGCAACCCCTGGGCCTGGGGCCTGCTGCGCCTGGAGATCTTTCCCCTGGTCATCGCCTTCGCCTTCTTCCTCAACTCCGAGATCTCGTTCACCCTGGGCGTATCGCAGATTCTTTGGGCCTGTGTCTGCATTCCCATGGTTGGCAGTGGCATCAGCGTGGTGACCGACTATGACATCGGCGGCTGGCAAGGCTGGCACCGTGCCGGCAGCTACACCGCCTTCACCCTGATGCTGCTCTATTCCGGTCGGCATTACTACGGGGAGACGTTGCGGCGCGCCTGCACGCGCTGGCGAGGCCACGGCGAGGACGTGGGGGCGGTGTGGGGCTGGCGGCTGTTCATCGTGGCCCTGGTCGGGTTGCTGGCGCTGGTGATCCGCCTGGGGCTGTCCTGGCCGATCGCGGTGGGCACCGTGCTGCTGATGATCATGACCTTCCTGATCGTCTCGCGCCTCAGCGCCGAGACCGGCCTCTTCTTCATCCAGCCTGGCTGGCAGCCCTTCGGCGCGCTGATGCCCTTCTTCGGAACCTATTCCATGGGCCCCACGAGTATCGTCCTGTCCGCCCTGGTCTGCGGGATTCTCTGCATCGATCAGAGCCAGGCGCTGATGCCCTACCTGACCAACGGTCTGAAGATCGGCGAGAAGCTACGGCTGCGGCCGCTGCCGATCGCCACGACCACGACCGCCATGTGGTTGCTGGGCATCGCCCTGGCCATCACGGTGGTGCTGATCGCATCCTACGACTTTGGCACCCCGACGCAGTACCAATGGTCCTACTACCGCGTCCCGACCATGCCCTTCCGTGCCGCCGAACCGGCTCTGATGCAACTGAAGGCCACCGACCAGCTGGATGCGTCCGAGGGGTTGAGCGGCTGGGAACGCCTGCGCCAGATGCGGCCGGAGCGCGCTTTCGTGTGGGCGGCTGGCACGGGCTTCCTGGGGGTCATCCTGTTCAGCGTCTTGCGGCTGCGCATACCATGGTGGCCGCTGCACCCGGTACTGTTTCTGATCTGGGCGACCTACCCGCTGGCCGCCATGTCCAACTCGTTTCTCTTGGGCTGGATGGTCAAGAAGATGAGCCTGCGCATGGGCGGCAATCGGCTGGCACAGCGTTTGAAGCCTTTCGCCATCGGGGTCATCGGAGGCGAAATCTGCGGCGCGCTGGTGTTCATGATCGTCGGCGCGGTCTACTTCTTCTGCACCGGCAGCAAACCCATCCCCTACCGCTATTTCCCACGCTGAGGTCTGGCGGCGGCGAGCGCCTGGGGACCACTCTGCACTGGGCTCAGAAGCGCTCGAGGATCTTCCGGATCTGGGTTTCGCGCATCTCAATACTCTCGGTGAGTTTGAACTGCACGCAGGCCCGGTTGAGGTTCTGCCCGTCATAGCGGGTCTTGAAGTAGACATCGCCCGCGACGTAGTCCGCAAAGAAACGCAGGCCCAGTTCGAAGGCAATCAGGCGTACCGCGTCGAAGAGGTAGCGACGGTCCGCTTCGGTGAGAAACTCGCGGGCATTCTGCATGTACCCCTTGACGATGGCTTCGCACAGGTCAGTATCGAAGCAGATGGTGCGCGAGTCGAGCGTCTCCTCGCCGGCGGGGTTGCAGCAAGACCGCAGGCAATCGCCAAAGTCGTAATGGATGAGCCCCGGCTTGACGGTGTCCAGATCGACGATGCAGGTGCCCTTGCCGGTGGCATCATCGATCATGATGTTGGCGATCTTGGGATCGCCGTGGATGGGCCGCAGAGCCAGTTCGCCGCGCTCCTTCGCTTCCTCGAGAACCCGACACCAGGCGCGCCGGTCTTCGATGAAGCGCGTGCAGTACTGGGCTTCCCAGGACGAGCCGAGACGCTTGCTGCCCTCGCCGGTTTCGCGGGCCTGATCGTACTTTCCCAGGTAGTGGGGCGTGATGTGGAACCCCTCGAGGGTATCGTGCAGTTGGTCGCAGGCAATGTCACTGATCACCCGCTGGAATTGCCCCAGTACAAAACCAGCCTCGTAGGCGTGTTCAACACTCTGCACCTTCTCGTGGGAATGCGCCGACGCAATCAGACTGATGGCACGCCAGCAGCCGCCATCGCCATCCGTGGCCAGGTCGCCACCGTCCTTGCAGCGAATGACCCGCGGGAGCTGCCAGATGCGGTCCGCACGGTGCGCTTCCGCTTCGATCCGCCGATGCGCGTGTTCGGTGATCACGCGCATGTTCTCCATGATTAACTCGGGCTTCGGGAAGACGTGTTTGTTGATGCGCTGGAGGATGAAGCGTTCTTCGGAGAAGACGGTTCGGAAGACGGCAAGGAAGGTATCGTTGACATTGCCGGAACCCGTCTGACTGACGGTAACCAGTCGTCCGGCGACGTCGAAGCGCTGGGCCATCAAGGCTGCTTTCATGGCGGACCGTAGCCCTTTCACTCGCATGCTGTCGTGTACACGCCGCCCCACAGGATGAGCAAACCCCTGCCACCGAATTCTGCCCTGAAGCGACAGCCACACGGGCAACGGGCGCCTTAAGCCGATAGTACCGCGTAACGTAGCCGCGCGATACCGGTCGGGCAATCGGGACAGGGCGGTTTCGATAAACCGCCGCCTGCTTCGGGGCGGTCTGCACGGGCCCTGCCGAGGGCTCCCGCCGTAACCCGGGGATACCGCGAACCCGCCCGAAACGGGCTGGGCATCGCGGGCTCCAGGGAGGCATGCGGGGGCGGCGGATACCGAGAACCCGCCCGAAACGGGCTGGGCATCGCGGGCTCCAGGCAGGCATGCGGGGGCGGCGGATACCGCGAACC
>CAIZKT010000622.1:0-4076 GCA_903933565.1 uncultured Victivallales bacterium
CAAGCCAAAGCGGTGTCGCGGTCGCCGCCGGCGACCTTGCCACACGCAGTCCACCTGGCCGACGCGCGGGGTGGAGTGCGCGCGGCAGAGGGCCGCGGCCGCGGCCCGTCGACGCCGCTTTCACGGTCGGCGGTACGACGGCGGTCGTTTCTTGAAACAGACCTGGACCCATGCTGGCCGTGACAGCTGTGTTCCGGCAGGGAGAGGGTAGAGTAGGCCGGTGGTGAAGGGTTGTGCGGGCCCGGGTGGCCTCGGATCTGGGCGTTTGGCTTGCGTGTGCTGGGTCGTCGGGGTGGGCGAGAGTGCGGTTGCGCCCCGCCGGTTGGGCGCCCCGGCGCGGCCGGTGGATAAGTTCTCGGAGAGACGATGAGCATGGAAACTCGACGCAGGTCTCGGAGGTGGTGGGCGGGCGTGGCGGTCCTGGCAGGGTTGGGGTTTGGCGGGCGCGGTCCGACCTCGGCGCCTGGCGCGGAGCCGGCGGTGGCGCCCGAGACCGTGGCGGCCTGCTACGTGGCTACTCGTGGGAATGATGGCTGGTCCGGCAGGCTGCCGGACCCCAATGCTGAGCAGACCGACGGCCCATTTGCCACGCTTGAACGGGCTCGGGATGAGGTCCGCAAGCTCAGAGACGCTGGGGCCCTGCCGCGGGGCGGCACTATGGTGGCCGTGCGCGGCGGGACCTACGCCCTGGCGCAGACATTCACGCTTGAGGCGCAGGATTCCGGCACGACCGAGGCTCCGGTGACTTACCGCGCCTACGGCCGCGAGAAGCCAATCCTGCTGGGCGGCCGCACGATCAGCGGCTTGGTGCCGCACCAAGGACGCATCCTCAAGGCCGACCTCGGCGCCCAAGGCCTCAAGGGCATCGCTTTCCGGCAGTTGTTCTTCAACGGCGTGCGGCAGCCGTTGGCCCGCAGCCCGAACTTCGACGCGCAGAACCCCTATGGCGGCGGTTGGAGCTACGTGGATGGAACCTTGGTGGACCTATACGGGGACCAGCCCGGCGA
Source organism: uncultured Victivallales bacterium (assembly GCA_903933565.1). Classification (GTDB taxonomy): domain Bacteria; phylum Verrucomicrobiota; class Lentisphaeria; order Oligosphaerales; family JAFGRS01; genus CAILUI01. Next base: position 1,008 of record CAIZKT010000622.1, read on the forward strand.
TGACAAGCGGACGCTGCACTACAAGGCCGGCGACTTGCCCAAGATGGCGCGCCCGACCGAGGCCGAGGTCTTCATCTTCCCGCGCTTCAACTGGTGGAACAACATCGTTCCGATCGCCGCGGTGGACCGCGAGGCGCGGACGGTGACGCTGGCGGCCGACTGTTCATATGCCATCCGGCCGGGCGACCGTTACTACGTACGCAACGTCTTTGAGGCGCTGGATGCGCCGGGGGAGTGGTACGTTGATCCGGAGACGAGCACCCTCTATTTCTGGCCACCGGCGCCGTTGCGGGTGGGCAGTGTTTCCATGCCGGTACTGGAGACCCTTGTTTCTCTGGACAAGGCAGCCTACGTCACGCTGCGGGGCTTCATCATTGAGGGCAGCAATGGGAACGGCGTGGTGCTGGCGGGGTGCGACCACTGCGTCATCGCCGGCTGCACCATCCGCAACACCGTGGGTCGCTGGGGCTGGGAGCTCTCGGCGGTGAGCGTCAGTGGCACCGACAACCGCGTGGTCGGCTGCGACATTCACGACACCGGCGGGCATGGCATCACGCTGGCCGGCGGCGACCGCAAGACCCTCACCGCGGCCAACAATGTGGCAGACAACAACTACATCCATCACGTGGGGCAGGAGTTCAAGCAGGGCGTCGGCATCGACATGAACGGGGTGGGGCTGAAGGCGACGCACAACCTGATCCACGATGGACCGCGCATGGGCATCATGTTCAGTGGCAACAATCTGCTGCTCGAGTACAACGAGATTCGGCACGTGAGCCTGGAGACCGAGGATACCGGCGCGGTGTATACCGGCGGGCGTGATTGGATCAGCTCGCGCGGCACCGTCATCCGCTACAACTATATCCACGACATCCTGGGTTATGGGCGCGACAGCCGCGGGCGCTGGCTCTCGCCGTACTTCGCCCGGGGGGTGTACCTCGATGACAACGCCGGCGGGGTGGACGTGATCGGTAACCTTGTGGTACGCTGCCCGACTGGACTGGTCATGCTGCACAATGCGCGCGACAACATCATCGAGAACAACATTCTGGTGGGTGGGCGCGACGACATGGTGCATTACCAGGGCTGGACCGAGAAGGAGCCGCGTCACTGGCTCGATCATCTCAAGACCATGATCGAGGGCTACAACATGGTCAAGGATCAGCCTGCCTGGAAGGGGATGCGCCACCTGGACACCGGCCCCGAACAGGCGATTCTTCCAGACGGCAAGATCATGGCCAATAACGTCTTTCGTCGCAATATCATCTGCTACGACAGCGCCAAGGCGCCGCTCTACCGGCTGTCCACCGTGAACTTCGACCACAACGAGTTCGACTACAACTGCGTGTTCAATGCTGGCGGGCCTGTAACCGTTGGCCTTGCCGAGGTGGACCCCAAGGACCAGTGGGCCGCCTGGCAGAAGCTGGGGCGCGACGCGCATTCGCGGGTGGCCGACCCGCTCTTCCACGACCCGCGTCGTGACGACTACCGGTTGCGGTCCTTGTCACCGGCTCTGAAGCTAGGGTTCAAGCCGATTCCGCTGGAGAAGATTGGGCCGTATGCGGACGGCCTGCGTGCTTCCTGGCCCATCATCGAGGTCGAAGGCGCCCGCGAGCATCCGCTAGTGGCTGAGCCCGCCAGTGAGAAGGCAGCCGCAGTTACGGCGCCGCCGCACCAGGTCAAGCCATCCCCCTTGTCGCGGCGAAAACGGTGACCTGGAGAGGGTGACCGCCGCCGCCCTGGCGGCCAACTGGCAGGTCGAGAAGCCGTGACCTCGAGAGCGCCGGAGGGCTGGCGTGATGTCGGTGGCGAGGTCTTCACGGCTTCTCCGTGATTGCCGAGGCCGGCTGCCTGGGGCTCGGAGCAGCGCAGCGCTCAGCGCGTCAGTGCCGCCGCCCAGAGTTCGGCCATGAGCTTCATGCCGGTCAGGTTCGGATGCACGGGATCGGCGCCGTAGAGCTTCTCCTGGTCGACGGCGTAGGCCTTGAAGAAGTCCGGGCCGTGGCTCATGCCCTTGGCTGCGATCAGCTGGTCGATCTGCAGGATGTAGGCCTCCAGGATCGGCGCGGCGCCGGGCGCGTAGTCGTAGCAGGGCCGACTGATGTAGATGTGGGCCGGAATGGCGGCGTAGTCGTTGATCAGGATGTCGACCATGGCGGCGAGGTTGGCGCCGACATCGGCCGCGCTGACCTTGTAACGCTCGTCGTTCACGCCCAGATGGAGCAGCCACACGGTTGGCTTCAGCAGCCGCAGGCGTTCCTGCCAGGCGGGGTCGTGCATCAGCTTGAGATAGTTGGCGGTGGTGAAGCCGCCCCAGCCCTCGTTGGCGATGAAGACCGGTCGTTGCCACGCCTCCGTCAGCAGGTCGTTCAGGTGCGGCATCCAACTGGCGAAGGTGTTGACCTCGGGCCGGTGATACGAGGTGGTCGGCGTGTACTGGGGATAGTTGCGCAGGTCCTTGGAAACGGCGTCCGGCGGAAAGGCAGCTGGGGTCAGGTCCAGGTTGTCGCGCCAGAACCACTGGCTGTGGTAGCCCTCGGTGATGCTGTCGCCGAGGGCGGCGATGACCGTACCGACGGCGAGGCGTTCATGCCGGTCCTCGGAGATCACGGCGCCGTCGGCATCCAGGCCTGTGATCCTGACGGCATACTCAGCCGGCACCAGGGCGGGAAAGCGGGCCGTCGGGGCCGCCGGAGTGGTATGAACGACAGCTCCTTGCGCCGCGTTGCCCAGCAGTAACTCGACTTTCGCCTCGACCACGGCAGGGTCCGTGAATGCCGTCTTGATCTCCAGGTCCGGCGACGACTGGATGTAGGGGATGGTGTAGGAGCCGTTCACATCGGGGACACGGAGCCAAACCGTGTGGACGACAGGCGCCGGGGCCTTCGCGTGTGGCGCGGCGGTGGTGGCGAGCGGAGAGGCGAGAGCCAGGGTCAAAGCGGCCATGAGAGTCTTCCAGGGTGAGGTCATAGGTTCAGGGTTCAGGGTTCAGGGTTCAGGGTTCAGGGTTCAGGGTTCAGGGTTCAGGGTTCAGGGTTCAGGGTTCAGGGTTCAGGGTTCAGGGTTCAG
>CAIZKT010000623.1:0-2973 GCA_903933565.1 uncultured Victivallales bacterium
ATTGACCGGGCCCGAGAGGGTCACGATCACGGTCTCATTCGCCTCGTCCAAGGCGTCATCCAGCACCGCGAGGGCGAGGTTCTGGGTGGTTACGCCGGCCGCGAAGCTCAGGCTTCCGGCGGCCAGGGTGTAGTCCACCCCGCCACCGGTCGCGCTGCCGCCGCTGACCGCGTAGCTCACCGTCACCGTCTGGGCGGATGCCGTGCTCAGCACCACCTCCAGGTTCACCGGGGTCACATCTTCGTTGCCGGATGAGGACGCTACGGCAAAGGCCACCGTCGGGGTCAGGTCGTTGTCGAGAATCGTATAGGTGTGTACGGCGTTCGCACCCAGGCTCGCATTGACCGGGCCCGAGAGGGTCACGATCACGGTCTCATTCGGCTCGTCCAGCGTGTCGTTCACCACCGTGATAGCGAGATCCTGGCTGGTTACGCCCGCCGCGAAACTCAGGCTCCCGGCGGCCAGCGTGTAGTCTACCCCGGCGCCGGTCGCGCTGCCGCCGGTCACCGCGTAGTCCACCGTCACCGTCTGGCCGGAGGCCGCGCTCAGCACCACCGCCAGGGTTCCGTGTGTCAGCATCTCGTTGCCGGACGACGTCGCGGCGGTGAACGCCACCGTCGGGGTCAGGTCGTTGTCGAGAATCGTGAAGGTGTGTACGGCGTTCGCACCCAGGCTCGCATTGACCGGGCCCGACAGGGTTACGATCACGGTCTCATTCGCCTCGTCCAGAGTGTCGTTCACCACCGCGATGGCGAGGTTTTGGGTCGTTACACCGGCTGCAAAGCTCAGGCTCCCGGCAGCCAGCGTGTAGTCCACCCCGCCGCCGGTCGCGCTGCCGCCGCTGACCGCATAGTCCACCGTCACCGTCTGGCCGGAGGCCGCGCTCAGCACCACGGCCAGGTTCGCGGAGGTCGCGCTCTCGTTGCCGGAGGAGAAAACCGCCGAAAACGCCACCGTCGGTGCGGGTTCGTAGTCCGCGGGCGCTTCACCTGCGCCGGGATTCGCCGAGTCGCCGGCAACCGCGCCGGCCAGGGCCTGCGGGACGTGGGGGTTGGCATGGGTCCACAGAGCGTTGTCGTTGAGGCCCCCTACATCCGCCTGCACATACAGCGTGGCGACCTGCATCATGCCGCCAAGGGCAAGACATCTCCCGATCAGTGCCAGCGTACGGGGGCCCGTGCGCTGGACTGGGCATTTCCGGATCGCAATCCACATATGTGTCTCTTTTCCCGCACAGATCCCCGGTTGTCTTTCGCCGGGGCGCAGACAACTCAAATTGCAAGGCCACTCGGCTCGGCGGGGGGCCGACGAGATAGGTTCGGCGTAACCACAACGGACGAGCCGGACGACATACTCTACCGTCTAATTCTCATCCGGTTTCCAACGAACGACACCCATGTGGTAGCGCTGATGGGTTGGAACCCGATTGCAGTAGTAGGCTGTTACGATCGTTCCATCTTCGGCTTCAACGCTTGAGGGATAGCCGCCGTCCGTGGCGATCTGGAAATCGACAAGAACACGCGGGGGCTCCCAGGTTCTACCCGCATCGGGGCTGAAGCGCACGCCGATGCCGTAGAGTCCTTGGTTGCGGAGCCCGTAGCTCAAGAGAAGGCGTCCATCGGAAAGACGCAGCAAGTGCCCGGGGTGCTGCATGCCGAGCGTCACCGGGCCGGCCGGTTTCCAGGTTGAGCCGCCATCCGCGGACTCGAACAGCTCTAAGTGCTGATCCCCCAGGGTCCGTGCCGCCGCGAGCAGGCGACCGTCAGGCAAGACCAGGGGCGTGGTCTCGTTCGTCTGGCCTTCACGTAGGGTTCCGCGGACCTGCCAGGTTTGGCCTGCATCGGTGCTGGTGTAGAAATAGACGTTGTGTTCACTCGGCGGGGCCCAGCTATAGATGCAGCTCCCCAGCGTTTGGTTGGGGAGTTGGACGATATCCCCGAACGGGATGAGCTTGTCGGAGGTTCCCGGCCGGGGCGCCACGGCTGCCTGGTGGTTCCACGTCCGGCCGCCATCCTTCGAGCGACAGGCCCACATGGGGAGGATTTCGCCCTGGTGCGGGCTTGAAGGATTTCCGACGGGATTGCGACGACTCCACCCCGAAGCTAGAACGACGAGGCTCCCGTCATGGGCAAGTCCGGCAGCGACATTCATGTTGTCGATGGCGATGTATCGCTCCATCATCCTTCAGTTCCCTTCCTTGGGGCCAGACGTTCAGGGTGGGGGAATGACGACCCCGCCGCGGGCGGCAAATACCCATCGCCTTGTTGTTCGCCGCCCCAGTCTCTGCTCAATATCGAGTACATAGCGTGATCGACAAAGTGGTCGTAAAGCCACTCCGCATCCCTGATGACCCCCTCCCATGTGAAGCCGAGGCGCTCGGGAATCGCCCGACTTCTACGGTTACCGACCGCGGCCGGGATCTGGACTCGGTTGAGTCCGTACACGGCAAAGGCGTGTGAGATCAGAACCCGACAGCACTTCGTCATAATCCCGTGTCCGACAGCCTCACGCGCCAACCAGTATCCGATTTCGACGGACTTGTTGTTCCACCGGATCGGATGGTAACCCGCAACGCCGACGATGCGTCCACGAAACTCGATGGCGCAGGTGAATCCTTGTATGTCGGTGCCGTTCCCACAGAAGAGACTGGTTATAAGCATATTGCGTGATACACTAGAAGGATAATTGCACCTTGGCAGCTTTTTTAGATGCCATAAATCATGCCTTACTAACATACGCCCTCCCCATGTTTCCTGCTGCTCCTCCTTGGGTGCCTGCGGCAGCGGCACAAAGTACGAGATCGGAAGACCAAGCCTCTGGTTATGTTGCGCGCAACATAACCAGAAACGAGTCAGAGATTGCGCGGCGTAGCGCCGCCGCGCAATCTGTGTTGAACTGTAACTGCTCAGGTACTGGAAAGGCCCCAGGTTTCGTCTCTGGCCTGCCGAATGCCTGCCGTGGACGGGTGGTCGC
>CAIZKT010000624.1:0-6763 GCA_903933565.1 uncultured Victivallales bacterium
CGGCCTCGGTGCGGAGGTATGGCAGATAGCTCGCCCCTACAGGGCTCAATCCCATAACCGTCCTATTCCCAGGGCGTTGCCCTGGGCTGGTATGGCAGCGCGCCTTCAGCGCTCCAGACGGACTCCCTTATTGCACAGGTCGGGTCTTTTTGCAGGAGCCGCCGACCCGCGCGCCACCATTCTCAGACCAGCAGCGCCGCCGCGAAACGCTTCTCCAAGCCGCTTTCGAGAGGGCCGGTCCAAGGCTGTGACTGGTAGCACTGCGTCTCGTAACCTCCCCGGGCCATTTCCACGGCGTCGGGCACATAGCAGACCACGCCATTGGTGTACCCGAGCATGATGGCCCGGGCCGGACTCAGTGCCTGTTCGAGGATCCGCCCCATGCCGCAGAGCACTTCCGCATTCAGGCCGAGCAGAGCGGTCTCTTCATCCAGCCAGAGAGTCTGCACCAGGAACGCCTGTTCCGCCGGAATCTCCAGGCCCGCCGCCAGTCGTCCGAGGCAGATCTCGGCGTAGTGTCGCAGGTCCGTGCCGAGTAGTTTAGTGAAGCTCTCCCGGGTGAGGTGGCGCCGCTCGCAGGGCGCCAGCACGGTGGCCAGCCGTCCTTTGAGCTTCAGCGGGCCGAGGGGGCGCAGGCCGGGCCCGGTCAGCACGCGCAAGGTCTCGCGGCAGAGGTCGCGGCCGATGGCCGACAACTCGGCATGCTTCATCGCTCTCCAGTGGTCGCCCTCGGTCACGTGCCGCGGACGGGCATCCGCCCCCGAGCCCTGCAGGAAGAACGGCTGCACGCCGGGCCCAAACGCCTCGGCAAAGGCCGCCTTCCAGGCACCGACATAGTCGCCGGTCAGGAGATGCTGAGCCCCCGTGGCCACCGGGTGGCATGAAACCCGCGCGCCGACGGCATGCAGCTCGTGCTGCGCATCCCGCAGAGCGAAGACGAACAGCCGATCATCTACCGGCCCGCCCGCGTTGGGCGCATTCGGCACCGCGCCGGCGCGGTCCGGACGCCGGTTCATGGGCACCGCGGTACGGCCCTCCCCGAGCCAAAGCGTCCCCGGCTGGAGATTTACGGCCGCCTCGGTCACGGCCTCCGTCACCACTCCGGTGAACCACTCGTCGTAGCGCGTGATCAGCCCCGGCACCGGGCTCGGCAGATGCGCGAAATCGCCCATCGGCAGCATCGGCCCCCCATGCGTGTGGGAGGCATTGAGCATGATATTGTCTCGCGGACAGCCGACGATGCCGGCCAGACGGTCCAGCAGTGCCAGGGTGCGCCCATCATTGGCATACGAGCCGATGTCGGTGGCCCCCAGCAGTGCCCGGCGACCGTCCTCCTCGAGCAGGACCGCGGTGAAGCTCAGCGGGTCGTTGACGCCATCGCAGCAATCCACCCGGGAGCCATACCCGTACATCGGACAGGCAAAGGGCGGCACGATGGACCTGGATACCACGGCAAAACGCATGGTGTTTACTCCTCCTCTGCATATTTCCGTTTGCGCTCACGCCAGGGCAAAGTTGAAACGCGGCTGGTAACCCAGCCCGCGCTTCGCCTTGGCGACGCTATACCATTCCCCGGCGGCGGGGAGCTGCAGCTTGCCGGCCCGGACCAGCGCCGCCACCCCGGGGACGCACCGGTCCAGCGTTCCCGCCGGGTCGGCCTTGTAGGCCTGCGACGCTATCTGGCACAGCGGCGAGTCGGCAGTGATAATGAAGACGTCATGGCGCAGACTCTCCGGCGCCGCCAGCGCCAGGACCTGGGCCTGGGCCACGTCGCGAACATCGACGGCTCCCACCAGGAAGCCCGTCTGCAACCCCGCGTAGGCCTCGGCCGGACGGATGCCGCCCGGCCGCAGAACCAGGGCGCTGAACCCGTACTTCGCGCTGGCATAGCGACACATCTGCTCGCCCAGAATCTTGCTCAGCCCGTAGAGTTCGGCGGGCTCTCGCGTCAGGCCCTCGTCGAGCGGCAGCGTCGGCGCTGGCGGCGCATCGTGTCCCGTGGCCCAGATCGACGAGGTGAACACCACCCGCTTCACGCCTGCGGCCCCTGCCCCCTCAAGGATGTTCTTGGTCCCCACCACGTTCACCGCAAAGCCGACGTCGTCTCCGGCCGCAGCCCAGGCCTTCCCATGCAGGGCCGCCACGTGGAGAACCATGTCCATGCCCCGGCAGGCTGCGGTGACCTGCAGCGGATTGCGGAGATCGCCCAGGATGAAGGGCAGACCGTCGCCCGGGTCGGACACATCAAAGTGCGTGACCTCGTAACGCTCACGCAGCAGCGGCGCCAGGGCCCGTCCAAGCAGCCCGGTGCCGCCGGTCAACAGAACCCGGTATCGTGGTACAACTCCCATCGTCACGTACTCCCCTTGTAGGCCCGCTCCCTGGAAACCAGGTTCACCGTAACTCGCCACACCGCTCAGGCTACCGGCACCCGAAAGGCCCGGTAGAACTGCACCACCCACCCAACCGTGTAGAGCAAGAACAGCCCCATCAAGGGCAGAAAAAGCCGTAGATCCAGCCTGACAGGGTCCGACAAGTTAGCCTGTACCGTCAGCACCCCTACCCCCAAGAACAAGGCAAAAAGGGCTGTGCCCATGCCGAGCGTGCGCGACTCGATCATGGTCAAGGCTCGCGCCTTGTTGGCCTCCTGCAGCCAGAACTGCTTGTTGGGCAGGTTGACCCAGCGGGCCGGCAACACCAGGGTCAGGCGCCCCGACAAAAAGAGGAGCACAAACAGAAAAATGTGCGTGCCGATCAGGAGCGCCGCGTGGGTCTCCTTGGAGGCCCAGTTGTCCGCCGCCCCCAACGCCCCAAAATGGATCGCCACGCGGTCTGGAAGCACCGCCAATGAGCCCAGCGTGAACACAACGTTCGCCACAAAACTGGCCATGAAGACGGCGCGCATAGCCAACCTCCTGCAAACCGACGCCCGGAACGCGCTACTACCATAGCCGAACAAGACCGCGCCCTGCAAGCACTTGTCTGAGAACGGGCGCATGACAGAATTGTCGGAAGGACGAAACCCGAGGGGAATTGCGTCTGCAGATTATGCCGCTTGGTGACCACTCAGGGGCAACTGCGTATTCTGCCCCAACGGGGCTGCGTAGCCCAAGCCCAGGGTTGGCCGCGGCGTCGGCCTACCCTGGGAGACCAAGGCAGCGAACCCAATCTACCCCAACGGGGTTGGGTCAGGGGGCCAAGCCGCAACCCCGTTGGGGCAGGGAAATGCACCTGAGTTGTAACCTGAGGAGTTACGCCGCTTGAACGCCTCACTGTACCGGATACACTTGTAGGAGACTTCAGGCTAACACTCAAAGCTCAAGGCCGCGAAAACCGCAAGTCTCATTCCGGTATGTCCGGCCCCAGCCAGGGGCTTGGCTGAACCCTGAACCCTAGGACCTGAGTAGTCACCCCCTACGGAACTGACATGCGCCCGGACGCAACCGCCTCAGCCTTCCACCAGGATGCGGTGCTCGCGGCCTGCCTGGCAGCCTTCAAAGCGCGCTGGCTGGAACGCCTGGACTGCTTCCGCTGCCGGGCCGGGCCGCCCTGGTGGGCGCCGGGCCTCATCCTCACTCCCGAGCTGCGAACGCGTTACGAGACCTACCTGCCCTTGGCCGACGTCTGCGCCGACCTCGCCCGCCTGGGCGACCGGCTGTTGCCGCACCCATCCTGGGTCCCGCACCTGCTCCGCCCTCGCCGCGTGGGCGCGTGTCCCCTGCCCTGCCCCGACGGCCCCGCTTCTCTGCCCGACCTCTGGGCCCTGCTGCCCCCGGCCCTGGCCGGACGCCTCGACCTCGCCATCGCCGATCTGCCGGCGCTGTTCTGCGCCCTCGCAGATCCGCCCCACTTCGGTACGGCCGCCGAGCGCTATCCGGCCCAGCAGGAGCAACTCGCCGCGCTCTGCGTGACGCACCCCCGACCCGGCCTGCGCCTCCTGGACCTCGCTTGCGGCGTTGGCTTGGGGACCTTCGCCACCGCAGCCCTGGCGCGAGGTTGCGGACTCCGCGACGTCCACACCCTGGGCCTGACTCTCGAGCCCCTCGAAGCCTGGATGGCCGCCCGCCAGTGCCTGCCTCATGACCCGCAACGGCAACTGCGCTTACAGCAGCTGGCCGACCGCGTCCCACACGTCCGTTTCGCCGCCGCCGACGTGCGCCAACTGCCCATCCATGGCCCTTTCGACCTCATCCTCTGCAACGGCCTGGTGGGCGGCACGCTGCTCCACCGCAAACCGGACCTGCTCCCTCTCCTCTCGGAATGCGCCCGTATCCTCGCGCCGGGTGGACGGCTGCTCCTCTCCAACCGCTTCCACGACGGCAGACGGGCTCGCGTTGAGCAGTTTTCCGACCTCGCCCGCGACCTCGGTTGGGCAGTCTCCGGTGACTGGCATGACCTGGCGCTGGGACGCCGTTAGCCTGGATTCCCACAAGGTGATTCTGAAACTCAGACTTTCAGGGCGCGGCATTCCCGATCCTGGCCCGCGAGATCTTCGCGGCGGGACGGGAGGGGAACCGTGTTGAGCCGGCAGCTCTTCCGGTCGGGGCCCACAACCCGGTGTGTCCAGGGCCGTCCGCGGGAGCACCCTCAGGGCTTCAAGTGGTGCAGAAGTTGGTCGCGGATCCAGGGGTTGAGCTGCTGGTCGCCCACGGCCTCCATCCACTCCACCAGCCGCCGCCGCTTCGCCTCGACGGCCTCCCGGCAGGCGGGGTCGCCGATCCGGTTGTGCAGCTCGCCTGGGTCGGTCTCCAGGTCGTACAGCTCATCCTCCGCGGTCGCGTTCCAGACATACTTCCAGCGCCGGTCGCGCACCATACGCTGGGTGTAGAAACCGAACTGATTGCCGTAGTACATGCTGAAGACATCCGGGCGCTCCACCATGGCCTGCCCCGCGATGGCGGGCAGCAGGCTGGCGCCCTGAAACGTCTCCGGCACCGCGGCGCCGCCCAGTTCGCAGAAGGTCCGGGCCAGGTCCAGGGCATGCACGACGAAGGCCTCGCAGCGCCTCCCCGGCTGGACCAGACCCCGCGGCCAGCGCACGATTAGCGGCACGCGGGTCACATCGTCATACATCACGTAGTGCTTGTCGATGAGCCCATGCGAACCGCACAGGTCGCCGTGGTCGGCGCTATAGACCACCACCGTGTTCTCTGCCAGCCCGAGGCGTTCGAGCGTCTCCAGCAGTCGGCCCATCTGCGCGTCCAACAGGCTGACCTCGCCCAGGTAACGGGCCACCGTCGGGGCCCACTCCTCCCAGCTCTTCCCCTCCAGGCGCCACGTGCGGCGCTGCTGCGCCTGGATAAACGGCTTTCCGGCCAGTGTGTCAGCAAAGCTCGCCCAAGGCGGAATCTGGGCCGGTTCGTACATCGAGGCAAAGGGCTCCGGCACCACGTTCGGCAGATGGGGCTCAGAGGTATCCCAGCGCACGAAAAAAGGCGAGCCCCGACCGGCAGCCCGCGCCAGCATCGCTGCCACCTGCCCAGCTTCCCAGCCCAAACGCGACTGCTCCGGCTGAATGCCTGGGTCGGTCTCGCCAAACCAGCCATTGCGGTGCGGCCGCGCGGGCAGCCCCGACGCCTTCCGCCAAGCCCCGTAGCCGCCCGCCGGGTTGGACTCATTGAAACCGAAGGCCGTCGGCGGGTGACCCGCGCTGAGCTGCCACTTGCCCACGTGCCCCAGCCAATACCCCGCCTCGGCCAACTGTCGGCCGAAGGAGGGCAGCCCCCGCGTGTCCGGGTGCGGCACGCCCAACCCATCGTTCATCAGACAGCTATGACGGCAGGGCCAGCAGCCATGCAGCAAGCTCGTCCGCGCCGGCACGCAGACCGGCGCCGGCGTGTAGGCCTGAGAGAAGCTCAGCCCGGTCGCCGCCAGATGGTCCAGATGCGGGGTCCGCACCAGCGGATGCCCATGCCCAGACAGACAGTCGTAACGATGCTGATCGCTGAGCACCAGCAGGATGTTCGGCCGATTCCTGGCCTGGACGTCCATGAATGATCTCCCATCGGACCCGCCGCACCGGGAACAACAAGGCCCCCGCGGCTGAACCGCGGTGACTACGTCGACGCCGCCGACGCCGCCGACATCACGTGGGTCCGCACCACCCGTTTGTTGGCCGCTCTCATTCCCGGAACAGATCGCTGTGTGTACCCGTCCGCTCCAAGCGCAAAGACACTTCGTCAGCAGTGTAGATCAGGAGCCAGTCGGGCTCAATGTGGCAGTCACGCGAGGGGCGCCATGGCCCGCTCAGAGGATGGTCTCGACAAGGTGGCGGAAGGGGGTGCCCTTCGGCAAGTAAGGCCACGATCTCCCGCAGTGCCCCGAGGTCCTTGCCGCGCCGGTGCATAGGCTTGACATCACGCGAGAATTGCGTGGTCTGCGAGAGCTCCCTCATTTCCCCCAACTCTCAAACATGGCGTCAAGGGTGGTGAAAGCCTCGATCTCTTTGCCGCGTCGGCTCTTCCGGAGCGTACCCGCGGTCCGTGCATTCGGGACGGCCACAGGGAAAGGCAGTCCCTGACGCAACGAGATCTGCCGGTAGAAGACACGAATGGCCTCCGTCGGTGTGATGCCCAACCTGGCCAGGATATCCTCGGCCTCGCGCTTCGTCTCAGGCTCGATACGTGCGTGTATGACGGCTGATTTCATATCGCCAATGTATCACATTTGCAACACAGGCGCAAAAGTCTGTTCCCGGTTGGGCGCAAGTCAGCTCCGTAGGTGGTGACTACTCAGGTCCTAGGGTTCAGGGTTCAGGGTTCAG
>CAIZKT010000625.1:0-15201 GCA_903933565.1 uncultured Victivallales bacterium
ACCAAAAGCTGGATAACCTGGTGGCCTTCTACGACGACAATGCCATCACGATCGAGGGGCCCACGACCCTGGCGTTTTCCGAAGACGTCGGTCAGCGCTTTGCCGCCTACGGCTGGCACGTCATACGCATCAACGGCCAGGATACAGGCCAGGTCAGCCGGGCGCTGACCGAGGCCATGGCGACCAAGGGCCGTCCGATCATCATTATCGGCAAGACCACGATCGCCTATGGCGCGCCCCACCTGCATGGCTCCGCCGAAGCCCACGGCGCCCCCCTCGGCGCCGACGAGCTCGCGGCGACTAAGCGGGCGCTAGGCTTCGAGCCGGAAGGCTCTTTTGTCGTGCCCGACGAGGTACGCGAACTCTGCACCGGCCTGGTCGCCGAGAAGAAGACAGCCGCGGCCACCTGGGACCGCCGCCTGGCCTCCTGGCGTTCGTCGCAGGCTGACAAGACGGCGCTGATGGACACGCTGCGGGGCCGGACCGTGCCCGCCGACATCCTCAAGCAACTGCTGGCCGCGGTGCCGGCCAAAGAGACCGCCACGCGCAACTCTGGCGGGGTGATCATGCAGCGCGCCGCACAGCTCGTGCCCGCGCTTACCGGTGGTTCGGCGGACCTGAACCCCAGCACCAAGACCTACCTCGAGGCGGAGAAGGACTTCACCCCCGAAAACCGGACCGGCCGTAATATCCACTACGGCGTCCGCGAGTTGGGCATGGGGTTCTGCACCAACGGCCTGGCCCTCTCCGGGACCGCCATCCCCTTCTGTTCCACCTTTGCGGTTTTCTCCGACTACATGAAACCAGCCCTGCGCCTGGCGGCGATCCAGAAGTTGCATGCGGTATTCGTCTTTACCCACGACTCGATCTTCGTCGGCGAGGATGGCCCCACGCACCAGCCCATCGAGCAACTGGCCATGCTGCGCTGCATCCCGGGCCTGATTACTCTGCGTCCGGCGGAGTCCAACGAAGTGGCCCATGCCTGGGCTGCCGCCCTGCTGGCCAAGGGGCCTGTCGCCCTCTTCCTCACCCGCCAGAACGTGCCCAACTTCACGCCGGACCAGGTGGCGCGCCTGGACCTGGCCAAGGGCGCCTATGTCCTGAGCGAGGATGCCGGTTACGGGGTCATCCTGATAGCCACCGGTTCCGAGGTCGGAGCGGCCATGGGCGCCGCCGAGTTGCTGCGTAAAGCCGGGCGTAAGGTCAGGGTTGTCTCGATGCCGAGTTGGGAGCTGTTCGAGGCCCAGAGTGCGGCCTACCGGGAGTCGGTGCTTCCGGCCGCTTGCACCCGCCGGGTGACGGTCGAGGCGGCCTGCACTTTCGGCTGGGAGCGCTACGCCGGGGGACAGGGCCTGATGATCGGCCTGAACCGTTTTGGCGATTCGGCGCCCTATAAGAAGCTCGCGGAAGTCTACGGCTTCACGGCGCCGGCCATTGCCGACCGTGTCAAAGCCTACCTGGCCTGAGCCGGGAGGGGACTGTGGGACCCTGCGACTCCGGCCACAGCGCCAAACCGCGTTTGCGATACCGGCACACCCCGGCACCCGGCCGGGGCGTGGTGGCGGGGTTCTTCCTGGGACTGCAGGGACGCGCTGTCGGCCGCCTTGGCTTGGGCCTTGCCGGGGTCGGGTGTTCCTCTTCGTCCCGCCCGCTCCGGGCCTCGGGACGGTGGTCGATGGGCGCCGGGCTGCTTCTGGTCGGCGCCTTTGCCTGGTCCGCGGCCGGGGCGCCGATCGTCCTGCCGCCGGCGGCCGAGGTCCTGGCGGTCGTGACCCGCGTCAACGACTACTGGATCGCGACCCACACGACCCCGATGGGCAACAACTGGAACCCGTCTGTATACCACGTCGGCAACCTCGAAGCCTGGCGTGTGACCGGCAAGCCGGCGTACTACCGCTACGCGCTGGACTGGGCTGAGTACCACAGGTGGCAGACGTACAACTACCGCCCAGCCTCGCCCTCGACCTTTGCTGACTACCAGTGTTGTGGCCAAGTCTACACGGCGCTCTACCAGCTTGAGAGCGAGCCGAATCCGGCCCATCTCGCCGTGATTCAGGAGAGCCTCAACATCCAATTGGACCGGGAGAAGGTCGACGACTGGACTTGGATTGATGCGATCTTCATGTCGGCACCGGTCTTTGCGCGCCTGGCGGCGCACCAGGGAAACCCGGCGTACGGCCGCAAGCTGAAGGCGCTTTTCCAGTACACGCGGGACTCATTGGGCCTTTACGATGCCGCCGAGGGGCTCTGGTACCGAGACGCGGGTCTGCGCTACCCCGCGAGGATGACCGCCAACGGGAAGCAGATATTCTGGGCGCGCGGCAACGGCTGGGTCATCGCGGCCATGGCGCGGGTCCTGGACCTATTGCCGGAGACAGACCCGTACCGGCAGGAGTACCGTGACATGCTCCAGGCCATGGCGGCGGCGTTGGCGGAGCTGCATCCTCTGCATGGGCAGACGACGTACGGCGACGACGGCTTCTGGCGCGCCTCGCTCTACGATCCCACGGAGTACCCCAACCCCGAGACCACTGGCACGGCAGCCTTCGTCTACGCTCTGGCGTGGGGGGTAAACCGGGGCCTGCTGGACGACTCGTATCTGCCGATCATCGTCAAGGCCTGGAACGGGATGGTCAACGGTGCGGTACATCCGGAAGGGCTCCTGGGCTGGTGCCAGACGCCGAATGTGGCGCCGGCGGCGACGACGTACGAGCAGACCACTGACTACGGCGTCGGCCTCTTCCTTCTGGCCGGGGCCGAGGTCGCCCAACTGGCGGGTCCCCTCTCGCCCTGGGTGCTGGCGATTGCGGGACCCGATCAGGCGGTGCATGATAACTACTCGGATGGGGTCGAGGACGTGATCCTCGACGGTACGGCCTCTTACGGTCACGGCGCGGCGATCGCAAGCTATGAGTGGCGGATCGGCGGGGTGGTGGTGGGGACGGCGGCGGTCGCGACCGTGCCGCTGCCACTCGGCCAGCATGTCGCCACGTTGACGGTGACGGATGGAGCGTCGCGGACGTCCTCCGACAGCGTGCTGATCACGGTTGCCCATTACCGGATCGCGCCGGTGCTGGCAGCGACAGCGAGTTCCGACGATGGCAACGGTCCGCAGAACGCCGTCGACTCGGACCTGTCGACGCGCTGGTCGGCATCCGGGTACTGGCAGTGGCTTGAGCTCGATCTTGGAGTGCCCGTCCAATTCGCCAGCGTGGGAATTGCCTTCCAGGCTGGGGCCAGTCGCGTCGCGTACTTCGACCTCGATGCGTCGGTGGACCGTCGCGTCTGGACGAGGCTGGGGGACGGGCTCTCAAGTTCCGGCACGACGCTGGCCCTGCAGACGTTCGCCACGCCCGTGACCGAGGCCCGCTACGTGCGCGTGATCGGGCACGGCAACTCGGCAAACGCCTGGAACAGCATCACCGAGGTGGCCATCTACACGGGGCCGCTTCCTTACCGGGCCGACCAGGAGATCCGCTTCGACATCCTGACCGATGCGAGCTACGGGGACGGGCCGCTGGCGCTGGTCGCGACGGCGACGTCCGGCCTGCCGGTGGTTTTTTCGGCAGACACGCCGCGGGTGCTGACCGTGTCTGGCACGACGGTCACCATCCGGGCCGTCGGCAGCGCCACGATCACCGCCACGCAGCCAGGCGATGCGAACTGGCTTCCGGCGGTCGCGGTCGAGCGGACCTTGACGATCACGCCGAAACGGTTGATCGTTACGGCGGACGACCAAGCCCGTTTGTACGGCGAACCCAATCCGGCGTTTTCGCTGCATTACAGCGGTTTTGTGAACGGCAACACGATCGAAGACTTGGACGCGCCACCGACGGCGGCCTGTGATGCCGACGCTACCAGTCCCGCCGGTCGTTATCCGATCGTGCCCGCTGGCGGCACAGACTCCAACTACAGTTTCCAGTACGAGAACGGCACGCTGACCGTCTACTCCGCGACCCACACCGCCAGCTTCAGTGTCGGCTTGCACGGCAGCCTCAGCGGCCCGAGTCCACAAACCGTCCCCCACGGTTCCGACACGCTCTGGGTCACGGCCGTGCCGGACCGGGGTTACGCCTTCGACCACTGGGACGACCGTCCGGCGGCCAACCCGCGGCAGGACACGGGCGTGATGGCCGACTTCAGCGCCAGAGCGGAGTTTCGTCTGGCCGAACAGAGGCCGCCGGACGGGGAGTTCTCCGCGGCGGTGGAGGCGGTGGGGGTGGCGGCGGGCAAGGGCCTCTGGGACCTGAGCGGATCGTACAGCACGAAGATTGCGGGCAAGCCACTGAGCCTGCATGTGTTCCATGATACAGATGGAAGACTGACAGGCGGCGGGACGTACACGCTGGCGAAGGCCGCGGTGGTGAGCCTGCCCATCAGGGGTAGTGTCAGGGGCATGGCGGGGCGCGTCGGCGTGATCCTTACACTCAAGGGCACAACCGCCGCCGGGCAGGTCAGTGTGAGGCTGAACCTGGAGCCTAGGGTGGACGGCGGCTCCCCCAGGCTCATGGGGACAGCGACGGGCAGCATCAGGGCCAACGCTGAAACGACCACGGTTGCGGAGACCGTGACGCTGACTATGCCGGGGTCTATGGACGGCACCTGGACCCTGTGGCTCGACCTGGCGCCGACGGGGAGAGCGGTGCAGGGTTCGGCGCGCCTGGCGCTGTCCAATGGCGTGAACCTCCTCTTGGCTGCCAACGGGAAGCGGGTCGGCGAGGGTGCCATACTGAGCCTGACCGGCGCCGCGGGCGACCCGTCGACGAGACGCTTTGCGGTTCATGCCACGGTGGCCACGCTGGAGGGCGGTTGGGCCAGGCTGGGGCGCTGCAGCGGCCGAGGCTACGGGCAGCGACTGGTCTGGTAGGCCCCGGCGATGAACCCTTGACTGTGCCAGGGAGGTGAAGGCGTGACCGCATCAGCATGGACTGCGCGCATCGACGGCTGGGTCGAAAGCCAGCGCGACCGCATCATCGGTCTGGCTCGGGACCTGGTGCGCATTCCCTCCGAGAATCATCCTCCGCATGGCGCCGAGGCGGAAGCCCAGGCGTTTCTGGCTGAGGCGCTGCGGCGCGCCGGGCTCCCCGCCGAATGCTACGACATTGCGGCCGTACCGGGCCTCGAGGACCACCCGTTGCGCCAGCGTGAGGTGGATTGCCGCGGCCGACCCAACCTGGCGCTGCGCCTTCCCGGGCGGCGGCCAAGCACGGGGCGCAGTCTCATCCTCAGCGGTCACATGGATACCGTTCCGGCGGGAGATCCGGCCCTGTGGACGGAGAGTCCGGTCAGCGGCAGCCTGCGGGACGGTCGCCTCTATGGCCGGGGTGCTTACGACATGAAAGCCGGGGTGGCCGCCAACGCGGCGGTGGCCATGATGCTCTATGAGCTGGGGATTGAACTGGCTGGCGATCTAACGGTTGAAAGCGTTGTTGATGAAGAGTTTGCCGGCGGCCATGGCACCCTCGCAGCCCGGCTGCATTCCGGCGGCGCCGACGCGGTCCTGCTGCCGGAGCCCTCGAACCTGGTGCCCTACCGAGCACATCGCGGTCTGCGCATCGCCCGCATCACGCTCACCGGGAAAGGGGGGGTCACCTTTGCCGGCGATACGCTCAAGCCGGCCGTGCATGATCTGCCCGCCCTCATCCAAGGCATCATCGAGTTCGGCAAGCAACGGAACGCCGGGACCGTGATCCCCGAAGCCTACGCCAGTAACCCCACCCCAGCCAGTTGGATGATCACCAAGGTCAGCGCCAACGACTGGCGCGATGATGCGCGTCTGGCCGTGCCCGAAAGCGCCCAGGTCGAGCTCTTCTGGGAAGCCATGCCGGGCGAGTCGCAGGAGGCGATCGAGAGCCAGTTTGAGCACTGGCTGGAGGGGTTCCGCAAGCGCACCGGCATCCGCGCCACGCACCGTTACTGGCTGCGCTGGATGGACGGTTATCAGCTTCCCGCATCCCACCCGCTGGCGGCCTGCGCCGTGCATCATACGGGGGCAGTCACCGGGACGCCGCAGGCTGCCATCGGGGCGCCATTTCCCTGCGATCTGTACCTATTTTACCGGCTCGGGGTCCCCGCGGGGATCATCCTGGGCCCAACCGGTAACAACGCCCATAGTGCGGATGAATGGGTCGAGGTCGAGAGTCTTCTTAACGTCGTGCGCATCTACGGCCGCATCGTTTGCGACTGGTGCAGGCAAGAGCGGACGTAGGCGCGGGCCGCGGCTGAACCGGGAAGGCGCCAGCGTGATGCGTGTTGATCTTGACCGTAAGTAGTTACAGCCGTCAGTACTGGAATCATGGGCGGGGGAGCGTGAGCACATGCAGGACATCTCTGTCAGCTTGACGGCTAGGGACCGGGAGCTCTACGGGCGGCTGGCGGCCGAGGGCTTGCCGGAGCGCGTCTTCGATGCGCATGTGCATGCCTTTGAGCGCGCCTGTTTTCCGCCGGGCTTCGACTTTCCGCCGCGGGAGTGCTACCGGCGTTTCGGTGGGGAGCACACGCTGGAGCAGTTTCAGGAGGCCACGGGGACGCTGCTGGCGGGGCGGACGGCGGGGATGCTGTCCTTCGGGACGCCGCATCGGCAGTGCGACCGCGCCGCGGCAGCGCGCTACACGGGAGGTATTTCCGACAACCAGACGCGCTTCGGCCTGGCGCTGGTGGCGCCGGAGGACTCGGTGGCAGAGCTGGAGCAACGCCTCAGCGCCCATCGACTGATCGGCTACAAGCCCTACCGCAGTTACGTCACCGGCCTGGACGCCGAGGCGGTGCGGATTCCGCATATCCTGCCAGCGGCGCAGATGGAGTTAGCGAACGCGCTGGGCTTGGCGGTGATGCTGCACATTCCCCGCGAGTCCCGCCTGGCCGATCCCGACAACCAGCGCGACATGGTGGAGCTCTGCCAGCGCTATCCGCAGGCCCAGATCATCTTCGCGCATATCGGCAGGGCGTACTGGTACCAGAACGTGGTCGGGAACCTCGACGGTATCGCGCGCTGCCCGAACGCCTGGCTGGACACGGCCATGGTCAACCACCCAGAGGTGCTGCACTATGCCTTCACCCACTTTCCCCGCGAACGTATTCTCTTCGGCAGCGACGCGCCGATCGCCTGGCTGCGCGGCAAGTCGGTGGAGATCAACGACCAGTACGCCTACCTGATGGCCGAGCCGTACGCCATCGGCACGGCCATCCATGACCCCGGGAGCACCGTGGAGTTCACCTTCTTCTATTACGAGATGCTACGGGCGATTCTGCAGGCGGCCCGGCGCGCCGGCTGGACCGCGGCTGACCTCGAGGGCTTCTTCTGGGGCAACGCTCAGGGCCTGTGTGCCGGGGTGGCCGAGAGGCTGTACGGGCGCGGCCTCGCGGCGCCCGTTTCAGGGTGATCTCGCCGATGCTGCGGGTTAGCCTCGTCGCTGCTTCAGGCAGGCAAGATCGCCGGTGGTCTGCGTGGTTCGGACCTCGGGGTCTCGGGGACTTCTGCCAGCGGCTGGCTATAGTACCCCCATGCATAAATTCTGCCAGGCCACCTCAGTTCCGCGGGCCAACCTCGGGAGCATGGGCTGATGATCCGGGTTACGCACGCCATCGAACTCCCGGACGAGGAGATTCTGCTGGAGTTTACGCGCTCGTCGGGGCCAGGAGGCCAGCACGTCAACAAGACCGAGACGGCGGTCGACCTGCGCTTCAATATTCTCACCAGCCGCGCCATCACGGATGCGGTCCGGCGACGCCTGCTGAAGCTGGCGGGAAACCGGGTGGATCAGAACGGCGTGCTGCTCATCTCGGCGCAGTCGTATCGCAGTCAGCGGCGGAACATAGACGAGGCCATCGAGCGCCTGTGCGAACTGATCCGCCGCGCCGCGGTGCCGCCACGTCCCCGGCGGCCGACCCGGCCCACGAAGGCGTCGAAGGAGCGGCGGCTCGCCGGTAAGAAGGTCCGCGCGGATACCAAGCGCGGGCGCCAGGATCATGCAGAGGGCGGTTAGCGCGGCGCCCGTTCACCCGTTCGCAGGGGCTTGCGTTGGCGCGGGGCGCAGGTAGATTACGACCACGGGGTTGTGTGCCGGTGCATGCGTCCCGGCGGGTATAGACATGAGAAGCGAGCGCTTTCAGGGCACGATTATGAGTGGCGTCGGGGCGTAGCCTCGGGGCCCGGTGCCTGCTGTGCAGAAACGGCCCTTCCCGCCCCGCGGCAGGAAGGGCTTTCTGTTTGGGCGCGTCACGGAACGGGCAAGCTTCGCCCGCTCCGGCAGAGAGGATACGACTATGATGACGGAAGTCCGGGTCGGGATCATCGGGTTTGGGACGGTTGGCGCCGGGGTGGTTGACTGCCTATTGCGCAACGGGGATCTGATTGCCGAGCGCACCGGCCTGCGGCCGGTTCTGGCTCGAGTCGCAGACCTCGATATCACGACGGATCGCGGGGTGCGGGTGCCCGCGGGAGTCTTGACGACGGACTCTTTCGGGCTGATCGACGATCCCGATGTGGATCTGGTGGTGGAGTTGGTGGGCGGCACGGGCATCGCGAAGCAGTTTGTCTTGCGAGCGCTGGAGAAGGGGAAACCCGTGGTCACGGCGAACAAGGCGCTCTTGGCCACGCACGGCGAGGAGATTTTCTCGGCGGCGGAGCGCTCCAGTGCCGACGTCTACTACGAGGCCAGCGTCGGTGGGGGCATCCCCTGCATCAAAGCCATGCGGGAGGGACTGGTGGGGAACCGCATCAAGGAGATCGTCGGCATCCTAAACGGGACCTGCAACTACATCCTCACCCGCATGGAGAAGGAAAAGGCTGATTTCGACGTTGTTCTCAAGGCGGCCCAGGATGCGGGGTATGCCGAGGCGGACCCCGCCCTGGACGTGGACGGCATCGATACGGCGCACAAGGCCACGATCCTGGCCTCGCTGGCCTACGGCGAGTGGTTCGGCATGGAGCCCATGCACATCGAGGGCATCCGCTCGGTCAGTCTGCAGGACATTGGGTACGCGGCCGAGCTTGGCTACCGCATCAAGCTGCTGGCGGTGATCAAGGAGAATGACGGCGCGGTGCAGATGCGAGTGCAGCCAACTCTGATTCCGATGCGTTCTCTGCTGGGGCATGTCGACGGAGTTTTCAACGCGGTCTGGGTGCGGGGCGATACCGTGGGCGGGACGATGTACTACGGCCGTGGGGCCGGGCGGGATGCCACGGCCAGCGCGGTGGTGGCGGACATCGTCGATGTGAGCCTGAATCTGAAGTACGGATCGCACCGTCGGGTGCCTGCCTTCCGGGCGCACAACGCCTATGACCGGTTTGTGCCGATGAGCGAGATCAGCAGTCGCTACTACATCCGGCTCACGGCCTTGGATCGTCCCGGCGTGATGGCCTTGGTGAGCGGCATTCTGGGTTCCCACAGTATCAGCATTGCCAGTGTGACGCAGCAGGAGATCGACCAGCCTTCGGTGCCCATGGTCATCTTGACCCACCAGGCGCGGGAGGTCGCGATTCAGCAGGCACTTCGCGAGATGGGCGGACTAGCCGAGATCGTCGAGCCGCCGGTGATGTTCAGGATCGAGCATCCAACCTGAAGGGAAGCGCCCGGACCTGCCGGTGGCGGGATGGCAGAGCCGCCCAGGAGCAGGGGGACAACCGGGAGCGAGAGGCACTATGGCCGACTTCATCCACATCTACGACACCACTCTGCGGGACGGTACGCAGAGCCAGGGAGTGACCTTCTCCAAGATTGACAAGGTGCGCATTGCCGAACGGCTGGACGCCTTTGGCGTGAGCTACATCGAGGGGGGGTGGCCGGGCTCCAACCCGAAGGACATGGGGTTCTTCGAGGCGATGCGCGGACGGCAACTGGCCCACGCGCGCCTGGCGGCATTCGGGAGCACCCGCCGAGCCGCCACCGGGCCAGAGCAAGACGCGAACCTGCAGACGCTCCTGGAGGCCGCCACGCCAGTAGTCACCATTTTCGGCAAGAGCTGGCTGTTCCACGTACACGAAGTCCTGCGGGTGACGGCAGACGAGAACCTGGACATGGTGGGCAGTTCCTGCGGCTACCTGCGTGACCACGGTCGGGAGGTCATCTTCGACGCGGAGCATTTCTTCGATGGCTATGCGGATAGTCCTGACTACGCGCTGGCGGTGTTGCGGCGGGCGGCGGCGAACGGGGCCAGCACGATCGTCCTGTGCGATACCAACGGCGGCACGTTGCCGCAGGTCATCGAGCAGGTGACGGCGGCGATGGTGCAAGCCTTGCCGGGGGTCGCCATCGGCATTCACTGTCACAACGACGCTGGGTGTGCGGTGGCCAACAGTCTGGCGGCAGTGCGGGCCGGCGCCGGCCACGTCCAGGGGACGATCAACGGTTTTGGCGAGCGTTGCGGAAACGCCAACCTGTGCAGCATCATTCCGGCTCTGAGCCTGAAGATGGGGCTGGCCTGTCTGTCTGAGCCGCACCCGGAACGGCTGACCGAACTCAGCCGATTCGTCTATGCCCTGGCCAATGTTGGCG
Source organism: uncultured Victivallales bacterium (assembly GCA_903933565.1). GTDB lineage: Bacteria > Verrucomicrobiota > Lentisphaeria > Oligosphaerales > JAFGRS01 > CAILUI01. Next base: position 10,497 of record CAIZKT010000625.1, read on the forward strand.
AGGATCCGCATCAGCCCTATGTCGGCAGTGCCGCCTTTGCGCATAAGGGCGGCATGCACGTCAACGCGGTGTCGAAGAATGCTGCTACGTTTGAGCATCTTCCGCCCACGACGGTAGGCAACCGACGGCGCATTCTGATCAGCGATCTGGCTGGCGGCAGCAACATTCTGCTGAAGGCGGAGGAACACGACATCAAGTTGGACGGCAAGGGCGCTGAGGTGCGTCAGATCCTGTCTGAACTGAAACGCCTGGAGTCCGAAGGGTACGAGTTTGAGAGTGCCGACGCCTCGTTCAAGGTGCTGGTCCAGAAACTGATGCACGACCACCGGAGCTTCTTCGAGCTGGATGGCTTCCGCGTGATCGTGGAAAAGCGCGGTCCCGGAGCGCCATGCCTTTCTGAAGCGACGATCAAGATCAGGGTTGGCGACCGCGCCGAGATCACGGCGGCCGAGGGCGATGGGCCGGTCAACGCTCTGGACCTGGCGCTGCGCAAGGCGTTGACCCAATTCTACCCGCAGGTGCAGGAAATGAGCCTGCGGGACTTCAAAGTCCGCATCCTCGATGGCACGGATGGCACCGCCGCCAAGACGCGGGTGCTGATTGAGTCCACGGATGGCAAGGCTCTGTGGGGGACGGTGGGGGTAAGCGGCAACATCATCGAAGCCAGTTGGCAGGCGCTGTTGGATTCGGTGGAGTACTTCCTGTTCGAGCGCGAGTCGAACCGCTTGGGCGGGGCGGAAAAAGCAGGTTCCGAGGCTTGAAAGCGGCGGGAGCTGCGGTAGGGTAATGTCTCGTTGTGAGCGGGCGTAGCTCAGTTGGTAGAGCGCCACCTTGCCAAGGTGGTTGTCGACGGTTCGAGTCCGTTCGCCCGCTCCAATTCTTTCGTGTTGTCTGTGAGCGGGCGTAGCTCAGTTGGTAGAGCGCCACCTTGCCAAGGTGGTTGTCGACGGTTCGAGTCCGTTCGCCCGCTCCATTTTCTTTTCCCCCCAGGCGTCATTTCCCTGGCCCGTCATCTCACCCGGTCTTTTTGCCCCATCACTACGCTCGATGGCAGCACGGCTGTGGCAACTTCACTGAGGCATCATGCCTGCCTCCCATGGTTGTTTCAAGAAAGCTTCGGTGAGGCTATCGTCGCCGTGAGTGTGGAGTCGGCGGTCCGCACCGGTGTAGCCGGGGCTTCCGCCGTACGGGGATACCGCCGTACGGGGATACCGCGAACCAGCCCGGAACGGGCTTGGCATCGCGGGCTCCAGGGGGATGCCCAAGGCCATGGTGGCAGGCGGCGAGAGCCTGCGGGAGCCGCTTTCTTGAAACGGCCCTGCTGGCGTGCCGCGGAACTTGCCCGGCGTCGCGGTGTCACGTAGTTTACTGCGACCGCGGCGGCGGCGGTGCCGTCGTGGTGGGCATGGTCACAGCACAGGCACTGAGAGGGATTTCCAGGCCGGCGATATCAGGAGCGGAGACGCCATGTGGGACTACACAGAGAAAGTCATGGATCACTTCCTGCACCCCAGGAACGTGGGTGAGATTCCAGACGCGGATGCCATTGGGGAGGTAGGGAACATCTCGTGCGGCGATGCGTTGAAGCTCTTTCTGAAGCTGGATGCGGGGCGGACGCGGATTGCGGACGTAAAGTTCCAGACCTTCGGCTGTGCCAGCGCCATCGCCAGCGCCTCGGCGCTGACGGAGTTGGTCAAGGGCAAGGCGATTGCCGAAGCCGAGACGGTGACCAATGACGACATTGCCGAGTACCTGGGCAGTCTGCCCGAAGAGAAGATGCACTGTTCGGTTATGGGAATGGAAGCCTTGCAGGCGGCCTTGGCGCACTTGCGGGGCGAAGGGGACGGCAAGGCGACCTCGGGTCACGACCGCGATCACGGGACGTATGACCCGGATGGGGTTGATCGCGTGGTGTGTTACTGCTTCAGCGTCACCGAGCGTCACATTCGGGAGATCATTGCCGCCAACGGCTTAAAGACGGTGGCTCAGGTGACGCACTACTGTAAGGCGGGTGGGGGGTGCGGCGGCTGCAAGAAAGACATCCAGGCGATCGTCGATGACGTCGCGGGAGCCGCCGCCATCGCGGCTGCGGTGGCCGCCACGGCGGCGCCGACACAGGCTCCGCCGCCGCCAAAGGCGCTGACGAACCTGCAGAAGATGATGAAGATCCAGCAGCTCATCAACGACGAACTCCGGCCCGGCCTGCAGGCCGACGGCGGGGACTTGGAGCTGATCGACATCGACGGCGACCGCGTCGTGGTTCAGCTTAAGGGCGCCTGCGCGGGCTGCCCGGGAGCCCAAACGACACTGAAGCGCTGGGTAGAAGCGCGGTTACGTGAAGAAGTATCGCCGTCCTTGACGGTGGTGGCAGGCTGAAGAGGTTAGCACCCATGCGCAAAGACGTCATTTATGTCGATAACAATGCCACTACGCGGGTGGCTGAGGACGTGTTGCGGGAGATGATGCCGTTCCTGACGGACTACTACGGCAACGCCTCCAGCATGCACACCTTTGGCGGGCAGGTTCGCAGGCCTCTCGATGCAGCGCGGCAACAGGTGGCGGCGCTCCTGGGGGCAACGCCAGGCGAGGTGATCTTCACCAGTTGCGGGACCGAATCTGACAATGCCGCCATCCTGAGCGCCATCGACAGCCTCCCCACGCGACGCAAGATTGTCACCACGAAAATCGAGCATCCTGCCGTCCTCGGACTATGCAAGACCTTGCAGCAGAAAGGCTATCACGTTGAGTATGTGCCCGTCACGGCGAAGGGCAAGCTGTGTTTTGACGCGCTGGAGAAGATGATTGACGAGGAGACGGCCATTGTGTCGGTGATGTGGGCCAACAACGAGACCGGCAACATCTACCCGGTGGTGAAGCTGGCCGAGATTGCGCACCAGCACGGGGCGCTGTTCCACACTGACGCGGTTCAGGCGGTGGGCAAGGTTCCGATCGACCTGTCCAAGACCCGGATCGACTTCCTTTCTCTGAGTGGGCACAAGTTGCACGCACCCAAAGGGATCGGGGCGCTATACGTACGGCAGGGCACGCCGTTCAGCCAGTTTATGATCGGGGGTCACCAGGAGTTCGGCCTGCGGGCGGGGACCGAGAATGTGGCCGGTATCATCGCCCTCGGCAAAGCCGCCGAGTTGGCGGCGGCCCACCTGGGGGAGGAAAACACGCGGGTGGCCGCCATGCGGGACCACTTGGAAAGGGGGCTGCTGTCGGGCTGTCCGAACGCGCGAGTGAACGGCAACCCGGAGGGGCGGCTGCCCAACACGACCAACATCAGCTTCGAGTTCATCGAGGGAGAGTCGATCCTGCTGCTGCTGGACCAACATGGCATCGCGGCGTCGTCAGGCTCGGCCTGCACCTCGGGCTCGCTTGAGCCGTCGCATGTGCTGCGGGCCATGGGAGTGCCCTACACGGCGGCTCACGGCAGTATTCGTTTCAGCCTGTCGCGCTACAACACCCTGGCCGAGATGGACGTCATTATCGAGAAACTGCCGCCTATCATTCGCCGCCTGCGCGAGATTTCGCCGTACGGGCGGACGGCGGAGTAGAGTTCTGCCCCCTGCCCCGGCTCGTTTCTTTTTCCGTGGCGCGGCGGATGGAGGCGAGCATTCCGCAGTTCAGCCCTTATACTTTGTCCGGATGCGCGCCCCATACCGGGGAGTGTCGCTGCCCAAACGCCAATCAGAAGGACTGTCAATGAAGATCAGCCGCACGAGTCTGATGGGTGCCATGGCCGGCCTGATGGTCGCCGGGTACTGCGCCGCCCAAGAGCCTGCCCTCAAGACCCCCGTCGATCAGGTCAGCTACCTGATCGGACGGCAGATAGGTGACTCGCTCGCGGGCGAGGAACTGGCCAACGAACTGAACCTTGAGGTGCTGATCGCGGCCATGCGCGAAGCCATCGCCAAGAAACCCGCCAGCATCGCTCCGGAGAAGGCTCAGGAGATCATGCAGGAGTTCAGCACTCGGATGCGCGAGAAAGTCACCGCGGTACGGCAGGCCCAGGGGGAAAACAACAAGAAGGAAGGCCAGGCGTTCCTGGATGCCAACAAGAAGGCAGAGGGCTGGTCGGTCACCGCGAGCGGCATGCAGTACAAGGCCATCAAGAACGGCGACGGCAAGAAGCCGGCGCTGACCGATACAGTGGAAGTCCACTACCGCGGCACGCTCCTGAATGGCACCGAGTTCGACAGCTCTTACAAGCGTGACATGCCCGCCGTCTTTCCGCTCAAGCAGGTCATCAAGGGCTGGCAGGAAGCGCTGCAGTTGATGCCGGTGGGGTCGAAGTGGGAGGTGGTGCTTCCCGCCGAGTTGGCGTACGGTCCCAACGGTAAGGGCCGCGAGATCGGGCCGGACTGCGTGCTGAAGTTCGAGATTGAACTCCTGAGCATCAAGGATGCGGCCCCGGCGGCAATGCCGGCGGCAATGCCGGTGGCGCCTGAGGCCAAGAAGTAGGTCGCAGGGCGTGCAGGTCTCGGCGCCGAGGGAAGGCGCTACGGGGCCGGGTGAAGGTGTGCGGCCGGGCTGGGTTGCCAGTCCGGCCGCGTTCTTTTTCGGCCGATGCACTAAGGATGGATGGTGCCATGACACAACCCCGTTGGGGTAGGAGGCCATGAGCACAGGTGACCCAGGGTAGCGGCACCATGGCCGCAACCCTGGGCTCTGAGCCACAGCCCCGTTGGGGCAGGGAAAT
>CAIZKT010000626.1:0-10852 GCA_903933565.1 uncultured Victivallales bacterium
CGCCGGTTCGGCCGGGGCAGGGACCGGGGGCGGCGGTGCGGCCGGCGCCGGGACGACCACCGCTGGTGGCGGCGGACGCACGATTTCAGCCAGGACCACAGGCCCGGCCTTAGGGCGGACCTTACCTTTGGCCTCCAACTGGCGCCGCGCGATCACACGCTCGCGGACCACGTCGGCGAACTCTGGCTCAATCGTACTCGCGTGACTACGGACGTCGATGCCTTCCGCCACGAGGAGGTCAATCATCTCCTTGTTCGCGAAGCCCAACTCCCGGGCCAACTCATATACCCGTACTCGATCGCTCATGCGCACGCACCTCCCACCTCGTCGTTCACGCCCCCAGTTCGCGCTTCGCAGCCGCGAGGATTCCGGCTGCACGTTCGGGGCCGACGTTATCGAGCGCGGCGATGTCTGCCACTTCGGCCGCTAGGATACCCTCCAAGGAGAGGAACCCATTGCGCACCAGCACGGGCGCAACGTCGCTGCCAATGCCCTCGATGCGCGCCAACGCCTCGATCGCGTGCTGAATCTTGTCTTCGAACTGCATGCGTGCTTCTTCCACATGCCTATTGATATCGATGCGCCAGCCGGTCAGTTTGTGCGCCAGGCGCGCGTTCTGCCCCTTGCGGCCGATGGCCAACGAGAGCTGGTCCTCGGGAACGACGACGTGAACACACTTGCCGGGCTCGTCCACGGCTACACTGGAGAGCTTAGCGGGCTGCAATGCATTGGTTACGAAGATGCGCACGTCCGGGTCCCAGCGGATGATGTCGACCTTCTCTCCGCCCAGCTCCCGAACGACGGTCTTGACTCGGTTGCCGCGTAACCCGACGCAGGCGCCAACCGGATCAATGCGCGGATCGCTGGAGGCAACCGCGATCTTCGTGCGGTACCCGGCCTCACGAGCCACCGCCCTGACTTTGACCAGCCCCTCCGCGATCTCCGTCACCTCGCGCTCGAAGAGGCGGCAGACCAGTTCTGGGTGGGCGCGCGAAACGTACAGACTCGGTCCTGGGCGGTCCGCGTTGATCTCCACAAGCAGCGCCGAGATGTGGTCACCGGTCTGGTAGTCCTCGCCCGGAATGCGCTCGGCGTACTTCAGTACCCCCTCAGCGCGCGAGAAGTCGATAAACACATCGCCGCGCTCAACCCGGCGGACGACGCCGGTGATCAATTGGTTGAGCTGCTCCTGAAAATCTTCACAGATGCCCTTCTTCTCAGCCTGGCGCAGGCGGAACATGATTGCCTGCTTGGCGGTCTGGGCCGCGATGCGTCCGAAATCATCGGGAGTCACCTCCCATTCCACTTCGTCCCCAAGCTTAGCATCAGGATGGCACTTGAATACCTCAACTGCCGCCACTTCGGTTTCGGGGTTGGTGACGGTGTCCACCACTGTGAGGCGCGCCCAGGCGTGGATATCCCCGGTCATGCGGTCGATGCGCACCACCGCTTCGTGACCGGTTTGAACTGCCTTGCGCGCGGCCGCAGTGAGCGATTCCTCCACAAGCTGGATAAGCGTCTCACGCTCAATTCCACGCTCGTGTTCGAGGTATTCGAGCACGACCATCAACTCACTATTCATAAAGGGCTGCCTCTTGCTGAGGTCTTCACGGCTGCGAACAACTCATATTCATCGTGTCCAAAGACAAAAAAACGGAGCCTCTCCGCCTCGTGCATAAACCGTCGGAGTGTATCGCACTTCAGCAGCGATGTATTCTAATGCTGTGCATCCTGGAATACAACCGGATTGGGCGGGTTTTCGTCCGACGTGGCGTGCATGTTTTCAACTGCCGCCGCTGGCAGACACGGGCTGGGGCCCTTATGGTACGCGCAGACGAGATCGAAGGACGGTGTGCTACCCCCTCTCGCTCGGAGCCGTACGGGGCCGGGAACAGTAGGGACGGACTACGGATCATGAACACCACCGGAACGCTGCGGATTGCAGTGCTCACGCTTGCCGCTGCAGCGGCCTGCATGGCGGCCGAAGAAGGGTACAACAAGTACTCCCTTCAGAAGGAACTGGCGCGGCGGGGAGAACAGGCGGAGAGTCTCGGTAAGTTTCGCGTCGCCGCCAAAGCCTACAGTAAGAGCCGCCTCTATGCCGTAGACAACCGGACGCGCGCCCAGTTGCTTCTGCATGAGGCCGATTGCTGTGCCCAGGACGGCGCCCTGTACAAGGCCTTCGAGGTCTACAAGGTGTTGATCGAGTCCTACCCTCTACACGTTCCTTATGATCGGGTTGTGCCCCGGCTTCGGCATCTGGCTGACGACTTCGAACGGGGCACCGGTCGGTGGTTTGGTTTGCGTAACCGGAACAAGGCCATCGCGGTGTATGAGTTGATCCTGCAGGAGACGCCGCTGGGCAGTGGGGCGATCCAGGACAGCCTTAGTCTGGGCGGCTTACTGACGGCGGTCCACCGGCCTGAAGAAGCCAGAGTGATCTATACTGAGGCGGTCAAGCGCTTTCCCGCCGATCCGCTGACGCCGCTGTTGCGCCTCGAACTTGGCCGCCTCTTGGCCGACGACAGTCGCACGGGCGACGGGGACGGACAAGTGGCGCGTCAGGCCAAGCGCGAACTGGACGCTTTCATCAAGTCAAGTCCCGCTGACCCGCGTCGGGCCGATGCCCAGTTCCTACTCGCGCTCATCGACGAGCGTCGGGCCGATGCCCTCTACGATCTCGCTCGCTTCTACCTGCGTCCGGCGCACCGTCGCGAACCGGCCTCGCGGCGCTACCTAGCGGAAGTGGTCCACGACTATCCCGGCAGTACGGCCGCGTCCCGGGCCGCGGTCCTGTTGGCGTCCCTGGGGCCTGCGCCGGCTACGCCAGACATCCCGCTGGAGGCGGCTTCCGCTCGGGTGATTGCCGCGGCAAGTCCGGCGGTACCCAAGGCAGAGCCGCCCGCCGCGGGATCCGTAGCGGTGCAGCCTGCTGTCGTAAAGCCTGCCAAAGTGAAAGCGCCCGCCCGGCGCCTGTTCGACGGTTTGTTACCCAGCGGCCGCTCCGACCAGGGACAGCCGCGCGCCTTTCGCACGTTGGAGGAGCGCGAGAAAGTGAAGAAGTGGCTCTTGCCCTTGGGTGACGTCAATCAACTCAAGGCCGACGGAGGATCCCGGTGATGAGGACGGCGCATTCACGGAGCATGATCGGTTGGGCGGTTACAGCAGGGCTTCTGTTGGCTGTCTCTGGCTGCCAGTACCAGTGGGGCCCCGTGGCCCACCCGCAGATCCGCTCCCTGGCCGTGGGCACCTTTGCAAATGACACGAGGGAGTCCGGTGCGACTGCAAGTTTTTGCGGCAAACTTGCCGAGGTGCTGTCGAAGGAAACTGGTGTCCAACTTGCCCAACCCGAGATGGCGGACGCCATCATCGAGGGCAGGATCGTGACGGTCACGCAACGCCAGCTCGCCCGTGCCAAGGTCCGCAATGAGGCGGACGTAAGAGACGCGGCAGACGCTTATCAGACATCGCTTTTCCGCATGGAGGTAACCGTCGAGTACGAAGTCCGTATTCCGGGCTACGCCAAGCCGTTTATCGAGAAGCGACAAGTTACCGGCCAGGCGGACTTGGGGAACTGGCCCGACCAGCAAGTGCCGCGAGGCAGCGCGCTCAACCTGGCGCTGGCCGATGCCGCTACCCAGATCGTAGCCGCGGTTACGGAAGCTTGGTGATCTGCGGTTTGCCGGTTCTCTTCGCGGTTGTGGTGGTCGTTCTTGGATGGATCAAGCCAGCGTTCCGTCTCTAACGCCTGAGGGGTCCATGCTGCGTATCGGCTACGGCTTTGATATCCACAGTGTGGTGCCCGGCCGGGCTCTTGTTCTGGGCGGTGTCACCATCCCGTGGGACCGTGGCCTCGACGGACACTCCGATGCGGACGTGCTGTTGCATGCGGTTACCGATGCCGTTCTCGGAGCCTTGGCCTTGGGAGATATCGGGCAGTGGTTCCCGAACACCGACCCCCGGTATAGCGGCATCTCAAGTCTGGTCCTCCTGCGAACGGTGCTGGCGGATCCCAGCCTTGCCGGTTGGAGGGTGGCCAACGTCGACAGCACGGTGCTGGCGGAGCGTCCCCGGCTCGCGCCTCACGTGCCGGCCATGCGGCAGGCCATAGCCGCGGCTATGGGGATTGGCTTTGACTCCGTCTCTGTCAAGGCCACCACCTGCGAAGGACACGACGCCGTAGGGCAGGGCGAAGCCATCGCCGCGCACGCGGTACTCCTGCTTCAACGCCCGGACTGAGCCAGGCGCAGATACCAGATTCCCACACCAGTAGCCCATCCGGCAGTGGCTGGAGGCAGGTCACGACCTGAAATTCGGGTGACGCATCTGGCGCTTGATCTGGACTGGCAGCGGGATAGTCTGAAGCTGTGAGGAAATCGGGGTCGGAATCGGTATCGTAATCGTGCATGGGTGAATCAGGTAAAGTGGCTTGTGGACGGCCGGGCGCGCATTTCTTCACACCTTCTCACCCGTTAGTTGTGTTTCTTCTTGCTACTATGCGGCGGCAGGACCTGGAGTAGGTGGATCATGCTGAATCGAGTGAACCGACTGGGGCTACGATACGTGAGGTTACGGCGGCTTGCAGGCTCTCGCTTTCAGCGCGGTTCCGACCGTGTCGAGCAGTGGCTGCCCGCTTGGGCAAGCCCGCCGTTGATCTTGCTTCTGCTTCTCGCTTTAGGGCTGGTGTTACGGCTGTGGGGCTTAGCGACGCCGCCTCTCGAGTTCCATCCAGCGCGACAATTCATGGGAGCCACGATTGCGCGATTTGATTACCTTTCCGGCCGTAGTGATGAGCCACCGTGGCGGCTGCTGGTGGCTGAGCGGAACCGGAGCAATCAGATGAACCTCGAACCACACATCATGGAGTGGGCCGCCGTGTCGGCCTACCGCCTGGCGGGACGTGAGGTGCTATGGATACCTCGGGCTCTTTCGGTGGGCTTCTGGCTGCTGGGGGCGGTGCTGCTCTATCGCATCGGATCCAGACTGGCGTCGCCGCCGAGCGCGCTCCTGTCCGTGGTCTTCTTTCTCTTCATGCCCTTCGGCATTCTGGCGTCGCGGAGTTTCCAGTCCGACCCCCTGATGATCTGCCTGCAACTGGCGGGCCTTCTTGGACTGCTGCACTTTGCCGAACGCGAAAGTGCAGCACGGATATTGATGGCCGCGGGACTTTGTGCTGCTGCCGTGTTCGTTAAACCGGTTTGCCTGTTCGTACTAGGAGGATGCTATGGAATCGGGTCGCTGCGGCGGCACGGACTGAAGCGCACACTCACCAGCCCGTACACCCTGTTGCTAGGCGCCGTGCTCTGTCTGCCGGTGGCGTACTATCTGTCTAAGACGCACGTCGATACTGCGAGTAGCGATCTGGCGAGTCAGGCCGCGTGGAGCATCGTGCCCGCACTCCTGCTAACGCATGTCTTCTGGCACGGTCTCGCGGCGATGATGATCCGGGTTGTCGGCATCGTGCCGCTCCTGCTCGGCTTAGTCGGCTTCACACTGCTGCCAGAACGACGTCCCCACCAAGGCGCCTTGACCGGCATCTGGCTGGGCTACGCGGTGTTCGCGCTGACCTTTACCTTCCACACTCACACTCACGACTACTACCATCTCCAGGTTCTTCCCATCGCCGCCCTCTGCTTGGGGCCACTGGCTCTGGCGGTCGTGGGGCTGGAGCGTCGCCTGGCGTGGTTGACGACGCGCGTCGTGCTTGCCGTCTGTCTCTTGATCGTTGCGGCAGGCACCGCAGCGGGAGCCATCTCCCTCCTGCGTCGCGACCAGATGTCGGGGCGGCAGTGCCTCAAGTCCGCCGCAAAGGTCTGCGGGGCGGCGTTCGGAGTCCCGCAGAAATTTCTGGGATACCTGATCCCTGGCTCGATAGGGGTTGATGCGGACATCGCTGACGCTGTGGCGGTAGGACAACTTGTGCAGCATAGCGTCCATACCGTCTTTCTTGGTAAGGATGGTGGAGCTGCGTTGACCTATCTAGGCGAGTTCTCCGGGGTCCGCTGGCCTACGATTGACTGGCTTCGCGCCTGCCGTCTAGGCGGCGGGATTCCCGAGTCCGCTGATCGGCGTCTGATGGATATGTTGTCCAAGCACCCCGAGATGGAGTACTTCGTGGTGTCCGATTTCGGTGACCTGGCCCAACAGCCTGACCTCGAACGGGCGCTCTCAGAGTACCCCGTGCTGCGGCGAACCCCTCGCTATGCGGTGTACTCGCTCCGGCGCTGACCCCCGCGGGACTCAGGACCTTACGGCGGTGACCGTAGATCGATCCGGGCACCCGCCTTCCAGGCTATCTTCAGGCGTCGACCCAAATCCGTGCTGAACCGGCGAGACGCCGGGATGTCGAAGTGGGTCTGGTCGCTGAAGTCTGCGTCGGGGTAGATCGGGAACTCGCGCAACAGCACCGTTACTTGTGGGCGCATCGCGAGTTTGTCCAGGAAACGGTAGTAGTCGGTGTTGAAGCCGAACTGTTCACGGCTGTCGTAACCGCGCTGTGGGCACGGTGGCGTCGCCCAGTACACTTGGATCCCGTGCCTCCGCGCCAGGGCGAGGAAACGGTCCAGGTAGAGGCGGTTAATGGGTGCCACCGAGAAGGGCATCCGGAACAGCGCCTTGACTGCCTGCTGGCTGTGGTCGACCTGCTCTCGCTGTGTCCGGTCTCGCTCATAGCCGACCATCCGCTTGTCTTCATCGAGCTCGGGTTGGGAAAACAGGGCACATACCTCGCGGTGGCCCCTGAGCAACTCCGCGATCTGTTCACGGTAGCGTAAGGTGTAGGAGAATCGCAGCAGCGTATTGCCCAGGATGTCCATCCGGTCGCGTCCATCACGCACAAGCTCGACCATTTCAGCCCACGTGCAGAACCCCCCAGCGGCGATATGCATTCGGGTAGAAACAAAGGTGTGCGGCGAAGGTGCGTACAGGATGGCCCCCGGGACCTGGCCCGCGCTGACCATGCGCTTGAGAGTGAAGTAGGCGATCTCCGGACCTGTGCCCTGCATGGCATCGTTGCGGATGCTTGTGTCTTTGCCGAGTTGCTCGCGCAGGACACCGGTCAGGATCGAGCCCCGCGCCACGGAGTCGCCCATCACCAAGAGGTCTGGTGCCGGTTCGCTGCGGGCCCTGGCCAGCACCTGGCGGTACTCGTTGACTAACGTGCTCTCGGGCCCCCATACCGCCAAGGTGGCTTCGATAATCAACACCGCGCCGACGAACCAGACCATGGACGTCAGCCCGGTGTTGTTTCGGATGCAATGCAGCATGTGTTTCATGTCTAAAACTGGAAATAGATGAAAGACTGTGAGTTCAACACGCCAAACAGCAAGAGCATGTAGAAGACGATCAGATAGAAGCACGCCTGCAGCACCGGCCGTTGCCTGCGTACGATGTCCGGATCCCGGCTGACGTACTGAGCCAACTGTACGCCCCCCAAGATGGCCGTGTAAAACAGTATCTTGGCCAGGCCGCGAAGCAGTGATGGATCGAAGTCTATCCGACATAGCCCTAGAGTCATCTCGCGAAGTTGTCCGAAGCTTTGGCACCGGAAGATCAGCCAACCGTAAAGAGTCAAGGCGAACATCAACCCCATCTGCAATCCCTGGACTACAAGGTTGGCGGGTGCGCCAAGCGGCTTGCCGCCGCGCTCGCGCCATTCACCCCAGGCGCGATGGATGGAGAGTAACAGACCGTGGTAGGCGCCCCAGATCACAAACGTCCACGACGCGCCGTGCCAGAGTCCGCCAAGAACCATGGTCGCCATCAGGTTCACATAGGTCCGCACCCCCCCCTTGCGGTTTCCGCCCAAGGGGATGTACAGGTAGTCCCGCAGCCACGTCGACAGACTAATGTGCCAGCGGCGCCAGAAGTCTTGCGGGCTGCGCGCGAAGTAGGGAAGGTTGAAGTTCCTCATGATGTCAAAGCCAAGCAGCCTGGCGGTGCCTCGCGCAATGTCCGAGTAGCCGGAGAAATCGCCGTAGATCTGGAAGGCAAAGGCCAGCGTGCCGAGGCATACCTGCGTACTGCTGAACCCTGCGTGCTGCGCGAAGATCGGCCCTACAATCGACGCCATATTGTCGGCCACGAAGACCTTCTTGAACAATCCCCAAAGGATCAGGTACAACCCTTCGGATACATACTCCCTCGTAACCCGGCGCGGTTGCAGCACTTGCGGCAGCAGGTGCGTGGCCCGTTCCACCGGTCCTGCAACCAACTGCGGAAAGAAAGATACGTAGAGCGCATAGTCGAAGAAGTTTCGGCAGGGCGCGAGCTCGCCGCGGTAGACATCGATGGTGTAACTCATGCTCTGAAAGGTGTAGAACGAGATACCAACCGGCAGGATGATCGCCATGGTTAGAGGATGAAACTGTAAGCCGAACGCAGCAAACAAGTCCGCCAGGCTGTCGCTGAAAAAATTGGCATACTTGAAGAAGCCGAGAATGCCCATATTGACAGCCACGCTCAGCGCCAGAAACCCCTTGCGATGTCCCGACGAGCCTGATCCTGCCACCAACAGAGCACAGCAGTAGTCCGTGAATGTCGTGATGAAGAACAGGATCAGGAAGCGCCAGTCCCAGGCACCGTAGAAGATGTAACTGGCGACCAGCAGCATCCAGTTCTGCCCGCGGTGTGACATGCGCCGGTACAGGCACAGCACCGCGATGAAGAAGATGAGGAACTGTAGAGAGTTAAACAGCATGCCGCGACCTGATGACCTTGCCGAAAGTCACAGCGAGGGCAGTCATAGGTTCAGTGAAACAGCGCCCAATTCGGTACGCAGTGGAACCGCGCAATTCGTCCAGGCGGCGCTCGAGAGACTGTATGTGGCACTCCTTGGCATACACGACGTCGGCCACGTGATCACGGTAGAGTTCTAGGTGGTTTCGCACGAGCTGGCGCACCAGTTCAGGTCGAAGCGCGTCTGCGCCAGTCACCATGCTCTGACTGCCGCAGCGGTAGTTTAGCAGTACACCGGGGAGGCAATGGACGCTCCACCCATGTGCCGTGATGGAAATCCAAAAATCCCAATCCTCGTAGCCTTTCTTCATCGTCTCGTTGTAGCCGCCCACCCTCTCCCAGCATTGCCGCCGAAACAGAGCACTGGCGCGGGAACAGTTCCGCATCAGGAAATCGGACGTACCGCCACCCTTAGGATTGTATGTGTCCGTTCGGCAGCCGGATGACCGCACACAGCAGGTTACAACTCCAACTGTGTCCTCTTCGTCGAGAACCGCGACCGCCATCTGAAGGAATTGGGGCTCAAAATAGTCATCCGCATCAAGAGTAAGAATATACCGCGATGACGTCATTCTAATCCCAGAATTTCGCGCGGCAGCCACATGATCATTCTGTTTACGCAGGACCACCGTTCGGGGGCGGTCCAGGGCTTGCAGCACCTTGATGGTATGTGAGTCAGTGGAACCGTCGTCCACAACAATGATGCGTACGTCCCCATAGGTCTGACCGAGAACGCTGTCCACGGCCCTCTCGACAAACTGCCCGTGGTTGAAACATGGGATCACAGCGGTGACTGCAGGGTCTGCCATAGGCCCGTCCTCTCGGCGATACTTGCAGAACAACACGAGTGCGCTACGATGCGCGAACAACCCAGTACTAACGCGAACCGTAACTACTCAGGTATCCGGTTGGAGCGTGGCGCGTCCCCGTTTGTAGTACCGCCTTCAGGCGGAGTCCCTCGTCTCGGAGGCGGACCTCCGCCGCCGGAACCCGGCTGAAGCTGGTACTGCGAACACGGCGACCCACCTGAGTAGTTACCGCGAACCTTAACGCCACCCTAAGCCATGTCAACCGACAAAAATTGCGGAATTGCGAAGAGCTTTGAGACGCGGCACTCTGGACCCTGAGCAACGGCCCTAGTAAGCGGAGTCACAAGTTAATTGCACGTAGGCCGACCTCACGGGAAGCAATGGATGCCATGAGTGCAGGCAACGCAAAACCTACTCGCCCCGTGTCCATACTGAGCCTATCGCGACCTGTAGATCTTTGACCCGTCCACGGTAGGAACCCGCTTGCAGACAGACCGGCAAGGCCAAACAACGTCATTATTGCCAGCTCTACCCTCGGCACTGAAATATGTCCGGGAGGCCAAAAACGACAGCGCCTGTCAAAGCCCCCAAGGGTCTCCGACAGGCGCTGCTACAAATCATCAGTACTTCTCAGACTAAGTCACAGATAGTCAGGATAGTACTTATAGTAATCGCGATCACCTTTGCTCCAGACATCTTTGCTTCCCCATATGCGGCTCCACCAGCCGGGACGATATATGCGCTTATAGCCCAGCAGCGTCCTTGTGTTGTCGTCGAACGGCACGGTGAAGTCGTAGGACGACACGATCTGGTTAGAGATGGGGTTGACAATGCGCGCCGAAACATAGACAGCCTCATGGCTCACCGCGTAGGTTCCCACCAACAGAGCCTGCGCCGAGTGCTTCTTGCTAAGGTCCATGATCTCGCGCGAGAGCAGGAACTCGCCCGCCCTTTCCTTCAGGAAGATATTCTGGCGCAACCTCACCTCAATGACCGGGAACATGTGTGGCTCACCCGACAGCGTCGAAGCGATCTGCTCGGAAACGATCCTGCCGAAGGAAGAGGAGTCCGTCAGATCGTCTACGTTGACCATGCTAGCGATGAGAATGCCACCGTCTCCAGGAGCCATGGGCTGCTCCAAGTTTGTCGCCAACTTGTCGGCGGCACGCTGGCTGTAATGTAACAAACTTCGGTTGGGGCGACTGTACGTGGCGCAACCGGTCAGCAAGACCGCCAGTAGAGCGCCGCACACGGATGAAATGAACACTCTGTGATTTGACATGATTGTCTCCTTCATTGACCGACAA
>CAIZKT010000627.1:0-4878 GCA_903933565.1 uncultured Victivallales bacterium
CTCACCGGCGTGGTGGCCGGCGACGCCATCACGGCCACCTATGCGAGCGCGGCAGGCCCGACCACGCCGGCTGGCGCGTATGGTCCGGGCACGGCCGCAGCGATCATCCCGGTCCTGGCCGACCCCGGCGCCCGGCTGGGTAACTATGAGGTCACGAAGACCAGCGGAACTCTGACCATCGGCAAGGCCACGCCAGGGCTCACCTGGCTGCCGCCCGCGTCCATCGAGTCCGGCATCGTGTTAGGCGGGGCCCAGCTCAACGCCGCGGCCACCATCCCCGGCAGCTTCACCTACGCCCCGTCGGCGGGTACCGTGCTCACCAGGGGCATCCATACGCTGACCGTGACCTTTACTCCCGACGACGTCGGCAACTGGGTGACGGTGGGGGCTGAACGGTCGATCGAGGTCGTCGCGGCTACGCCGCCGTTGGTTACCGCCCTAACCCCACCGGACGGCACGGTCGGCGTCGCTCATGAGGCCGTGCTTTCGGTAACCTTCAACGAAGCGGTCTTTGCGGGCCCGGGGGACATTCGCATCATGAATGCCGATGGCAGTGTGTTCGAGAGCATTCCGGTCGAGGCCCGCGGTACGGTGGCCATCGTCGGCCAGAACGTGTCCATCACGCCGGCTCGCTTGGTGGCGGGAAGTGCCTACTACGTGCTGATCGACGGAACCTGCTTCTATGATGCCGTCGGAAATGCTTTCGCCGGGATCACGGACGCGACCACCTGGCGCTTCACCGCGCGGCAGTGGGGGGTGCGTTTTGCGGCCGCCGGGGCGGGCGCCCTGGAGGGCCAGACTATGCAAGGGGTCGACCACGGCAAGCATACGACCGTGCCGGTGCTCGCGGTGGCGAACTACGGCTATGTATTTGAGCGCTGGGACGACGCCGCGGCGGAGAACAGGGACAACCCGCGCACGGTGAAGAATGTGCTGGCGGACCGGCTCCTGACGGCGTCATTCCGGCCGGTCTCCGTCGTGGTGGCGCCGGACGGGGATTTCGAGGCCAGAATGGGCGCGGCGGGGGTGGCCGCGGGCACCGGCCTGTGGGACCTGAGCGGCACCTACGGCGCCGCAGTGGCGGGTGACCACCTCGGATTGGACTTGACCCACGACACCGGCGGCAGACTGGTCGGCAGCGCGACCTACACGGTCACCAAGGCAGCCAAGGCGGCCAAGGATGCCACCGTGAGCATGCCCGTCAGGGGCAGTGTGAGGGGCCGTGGCAACGCGGTCGTCGTCAGCCTTGCGATGTGGGGCGCCAACCCGGCCGGGACGATCAGCGTGAGCCTGGCCCTGAACCTGACGGTAGACCTCGCTAACCACCAGCTTGTAGGGTTCGCAACGGGTAGCACCAGGGTCGACGGGACGACCACTCGGGTACACACCCCTGTGGCTTTCGACATCCCGGAGCCCATGGTCGGCGCCTGGACGCTGGCGTTCCAGCTCGTGCAGAGCAGCCGGAACCTCACCGGGCAGGCCACCCTAACCCTCTTGCACGGGGCGCACTACACCTACCGCGTGACCGGCAGGGTCGCGGGCCAGGCCGCGGTACTGACTCTGAGCGGGGACCCGAGCGACCCAGCGGCGAGGGGGATCAAGATCAGCGCCACCGCGGTCACGCTCGAAGGCAGGTACGCCAGGTTGGACCATTTCTCCTGCCGAGGCTATGGGCAGACGTTGGTGTGGTAGCGCGAAGGGGCGCAGGTCAGTTCCGCGGATGGTGACGACTCGGGCGGATCAACGCGTGGAGGGTGGTGCGGGTATGAGCCTTCGCTGGACTGCGTTTCTGCCCCGGCTGGCGGTGGCCGGGCTGGTGGCGGGCTTGACGACCCAGGCCGAGACGGTGTTGTCGCTGCCGAATCCTGGTTTCGAGGAAGGGCTTGCGGGCTGGGCCGATGGCACCCGGCCGCCCATGTGCGAGGTTCTTGCGGCGGCGGCGCACCTGGGCAAGGCCGGTCTGCGCATTACGGACCGGGACAAGGCCAATGGCAGCAACCTGCGCTCGGGGGCGCTCCCGGCTCGTCCTGGCGGCGCCTATGCGCTGCGGCTGTGGGGACGCACGCTGGAGGGCAGTGGCATGGGCCTTTACCTGCAGTTCTTCGACGCTCAGAATCGCGCTCTGAACACCGATGCGGCTGGCAACCACAACATCCTGGGCCTGCCGGCGGTGCGCGAATGGGCTCAGTACACCTTGGTGGGGCGCGCGCCGGAGAACGCTGCGACGGTGTGCGTCTGGCTGCACTCGATCAACGCGGCGGTGGTGCAGTCCGACCTGGATGATCTGAGCGTAGTGGAGCTAACCGAAGAGGAGGCAAAGACCGTGCAGACGACCCGCGTTCGTACCCCTGGCGATGAGTTCCCCCTGGCGACGGCCCAGCGTATCGATGAGCTGGCGGCGCTGCTGCCCGAGGCCCCTTGCGGCCTGGGCGACCCGATTGCCAAGCGCGGGCGCTGGGATGAGCTGGCGAAGCTGCCCTCGGCCAAGGGCTGGATCACGCGGGCCGAAGCGTACCTGACTACCGCACCACCCGAGACGCCCGACGAGATCTACCTGGAGTTCTCCCGCACGGGTAACCGCAGCAACTACGAGCGGCCCTACGGCCTGCGTCCCGTTCGCATCAATGCCCTGGTGCTGGCGGAGTGCCTGGAGAACCGGGGCCGTTTCCTGGCCGCCAGCGAGCGCGACATCCTGGCCTTGTGCGACGAGCGCAGTTGGACGATGCCGGCCCATGACTCGAGTCTGAGCAACTTCAAGGGCACGCGGCTCGACATCGACCTGGGCTCGTCGGCGCGCGCCTGGCTGCTGGCCACGGCGGACTGGATGCTGGGTGAGCGGTTGGCGCCGGCGGTCCGGGAGCGCCTGCGGGCCGAGTGTCGGCGGCGCGTCCTGGATGTCTATCTGCAGGCGGTGCGGGCGGGCGAGCTGCGGGGCAACTGGTGGATGCGCACCACGAACAACTGGAATGCAGTGTGTACGGCCGGGGTGGTGGGCACTGCCCTGACGCTTGATACCGACCGCCGCGAGCGGGCCGAGGTCCTGGCTGCCATGGAGCTCTCGAACCCGTTCTTCATCAGTGGCTTCACCGAGGACGGTTACTGCAGCGAGGGGATGGGGTACTGGGACTACGGTTTTGGCCACTTCATGATGCTGGGCGACCTGCTGCTCAAGGCCACCGGTGGCAAGCTCGACCTCTTCGCCGACAACCCGAAGCTGGTGCGCATCGGCGCCTTCCCGCAGAACCTCCTGATCCAGTCCGGGGTGGCGCCGGCGTTTGCGGACTGCGGCGTGAACCCGCGGCCAGCGCTCGCGCCGCTGGCGCTGATTCATCGTCATCTGCCGGAAGCCATGCCGACGCCGGTGCGCTGCGATCCGCTCGGCGGCCTGATTCACGCCGGCGTGTTTGGCTTTGACGCCGACACCTTCGCCCTGGCGACGGCCGAGGTCGGGACGCCGACGGCGCTGCCGTTGCGCACCTGGTTCGCCCAGGCGGGCATACTGGTGTCGCGCTCGGCGCCGGAGGCCAAGCCGGCGTTCGGCGCGGCGTTCAAGGGCGGACACAATGCCGAGCACCACAACCACAACGACGTGGGCTCGTATGTCATCGCGCTCGGGGGGAAGGCCTACCTGCTGGATCCCGGCGGCTAGGTCTACACGCGGCGCACCTTCAGCAAGGACCGCTATGTCAGCCAGGTGCTGAACTCCTACGGCCATCCGGTGCCGGTGGTGGCGGGCAAGCTGCAGAGCCCGGGGGCGCAGGCCCGCGGCGAGGTCCTCGCCACGGAGTGTACCGACGCGGTGGACCGCTTGGTGCTGAGCTTGAAGTCCTGCTACGACGTGCCGGAACTGGAGCAGCTCGAGCGCCGCTTCGAGAATCGCCGGGCCGAGGGCGTGATGGTGATCGAGGATCGGGTGAAGTTCAGCACGCCGCAGAGTTTCGGCACGGCTCTGATCACCCTGGAGCGGGCGCAAAGGCAGGCTCCGGACCGGCTGCTGGTCTACGATGCGCAGCGGGCGCTGGCGGTTACGGTCGAGGCGGAAGGCGGCGCCTGGGAGTACGCGCTGGAGGAGATCGAGAACGCGGGGCGGGCGCAGCCGCGGCGGCTGGGGATCACGTTCACGGCGCCGGTGCGTGAGGCGCGGGTGCGGTTTACGGTGCGGCCGACGGAGTTGACTAGCGAGTTGCCGGGCGTGTACGTCGAGCCGCGGCAGGGGCCCGGCTTCGAGCCGCTTCCCGAGCGGGCGATCACAGTGGAGGCGGAAGCCTTTAGCGAGCAGAGCGGCGGCGCGGTTACGGTATGCGACAAGCCGGGGGCATCCGGGGGTAAGGGTTTCAAGTTGTGGGATAAGCAGGGACACCGGCTGGGGTGGACCTTCTCGGTCGCGGCTGACGGCCGCTACGCGGTGCAGGTGCGCGCCTGCCACGCGGCCACGGGCGAGGTGACCCGCCAGGTGCTGCTGGACGGCCAGGTGGTGGGCGCGGCCGACGCCTCGTGCCTCTTCCCCTCGACGGGGGGCTGGTCGAGTGACGCCGACAACTGGCGCGAGCTGTACCTGGTGCTGCAAGGCAAACCGCTGCTGCTTGACCTGCGCGCCGGTACACACACCCTGGCGCTGCTGGCGGACCGTGATGGCGGCTTGAACCTGGATTGGCTGCGGCTGGTGCCGGTGAAGTAGAGAGGCTCCTGCAGAACCCCGCGTCTGGCCTTGAAGCCCAGCCCGTTCCGGGCGGGTTCGCGGTATTCCCCGAGACGGCAATCAGGTTGCGCGTGTAACGACTCAGGTGCAACTGCGTATCCTGCCCCAACGGGGTCGGGTCAGGGTGCCAAGCCACAGCCCCGTTGGGGCAGGGAAATGCACCTGAGTTGTAACCTGAG
>CAIZKT010000628.1:0-9263 GCA_903933565.1 uncultured Victivallales bacterium
GCATCTACGGCAAGATGGACCTGCGCCTGGAGACCTTTGAACTCCCCGCCGCGGGCGAGGATGGCATCCTGGCAGAGGTGATCTGCGACTCCATCTGCATGTCCAGCCACAAGGCTGCCAAACAGGGGCCCGAGCACAAACGGGTCCCCAAGGATTGCGCCACCCACCCGACCATTATCGGCCATGAGTTCTCGGGGCGGATTCTCGAGGTTGGCAAGCGCTGGCAGCACCAGTTCGCCAGCGGCGACCGCTTCGGCATCCAGCCGGCGCTGATGTACAAGGGCTCCCTAGATGCTCCCGGCTACAGTTTTCCGACCATCGGCGGCGATGCCACGCACGTGCGCATCCCGTCGTGCGTCATGGAGATGGACTGTTTGCTGACCTACACGGGCGACGCCTTTTTCATGGCGTCGCTGAGCGAACCAGTGAGTTGTATCATCGGCGCCATCAAGGCCCAATATCACATTCCGCCGGGCACCTATGAGCACCAGATGGGGATTCGGGTTGGCGGCAAGTGTGCTTGTCTGGCCAGCGCCGGGCCCATGGGCTTGGGGCTGGTCGACCTGCTGCTGCATGGCCCCCGCCGCCCCGCCCTGGTCGTGGTCGCCGACATCGACCAGACGCGCCTCGACCGCGCGGCGTCCATTCTGACGGTGGCGGATGCCAAGCTCAACGGCGTCGAACTGCGCTACGTCAACACCAAGACTGGTAGCCCGCTGCAGGACCTCCTGGCGGTCAGCGGCGGCACGGGTTACGACGATGTCTTTGTCATGGCCCCCGTCGCTCCCGTGGTGGAGTTGGGAGACGCCATACTGGGACGCGATGGCTGCCTGAATTTCTTTGCCGGTCCCACCGACCCGGCGTTCTCGGCCAAGTTCAACTTCTACAACGTCCACTACGGCAGCACCCACATTGTGGGTACCAGCGGCGGCAATACGCAGGACATGCGCGACGCCCTGGAGTTGATGGCTGCCGGGCGCATCAACCCCTCCATGATGATCACCCACATCGGGGGGCTCTCGGCAGCGAAGGAAGCCACCCTGCACCTCCCCGACATCCCGGGCGGCAAGAAGCTGATCTATACGCAGGTCGATTTCCCGCTCACCGCGATCGCTGACTTCGGCCGACTCGGCGCGACCAACCCCGTTTTCGCTGACCTTGACCGCATCTGCGCCGCCAACAACGGCCTGTGGTGCATCGCGGCGGAACGCCTGGTGCTGGAGAAGATGCCGCGGCTGGCGCTGGGCTAGTCTGGGCCGCTGGGACAAGGGCAGTGAGCATCCGGCTACGCTCTTTCCTGGCGCTGCGTGGCTATGAACGCTGCACCTCACGATTCCATGTCGGTTCTGTCTGGCACTCCCAGGCGCCCTGAATTACTGGCGCCGGCGCAGGACTTCACCTGCCTGCAGACGGCCATCGCGGCCGGCTGCGATGCGGTCTACTTCGGCATCGACGGGTTGAATATGCGCTCGGCGGCGCACAACTTCCGGTCCGGGGACCTGCCCGAACTGTCCCGGGTATGCCGGTGCGCCGGGGTGCGGGCCTATCTGGCGCTGAACACGATTGTTTTTCCTGGCGAGCAGGACACCGTGGCCGCTCTGTTGGAGGCTGCGGTGGGCTTGGTGGATGCGGTCATCTGCTGGGACCCGGCGGTGATTCGTGCCTGCCGCGAGCGGGGGCACGCCATCCACATCTCGACGCAGGCCTCGGTCGCCAATGTGCAGGCAGCCTGCTTCTACCGTGACCAGGGCGCGGTGCGTATCATCCCGGCGCGGGAGTGTACCCTGGACGACGTCGTGGCCATCCGTGCGGGTGCAGGCATCGAGGTTGAAACCTTCATCCATGGCGCCATGTGCGTGAGCTACAGCGGTCGCTGCTTCCTGGGGCAGGACGTCTTCGGGAAGTCTGGTAACCGGGGCGCCTGCCTGCAGCCTTGTCGGCGCGAGTACCGGATCACGGAGGTTGAAGAGGGCGACGAGTACATCCTGGGCCAGGACTACGTGATGTCGGCCCGTGACCTCTGCACGGTACCCTTTCTGGAAGAGCTGCTTGCGGCGCGCCTGGACGCCTTCAAGATCGAGGGACGCAACCGCAATCCGGAGTACGTCGATACGGCCGTGCGCTGCTACCGGCGGGCTATTGATGCGGGTCTGACCGGGACGCTGAGTGCTGAGCTGAAGGCCAGTTTGGTCAACGAGTTGCAGCGCGTCTACAACCGTAAGTTCTCAGCTGGCTTCTACCACGGTCGCCCCATCGGTTCGTTTGCCGAGTCGCGCCGCAGTCAGGCGGAGTATCGCAAGGAATACGTGGGGGTGGTGACGAACTACTACGACCGGGCGCGGGTGGTTGCGGTGAAGGTGCTCAGCGACACGTTTCGCCTCGGCGACGACCTCATGATTCAAGGCTGCACGACCGGCCTGGTGCGCTGTCGCGTGGGCGGCATTCGCGTCGAAGGCGTGCCGGTCGAGGAGGCACCTCGGGGCGTCGTGACGGTGCCGCTGGAGCAACCCGTCCGGGAGGGTGACAAGGTCTATGTTCAGGTGTTGCGCCAGGGCAAGAGCGCGGGGCAGTGAGGAGACTTACGTCGGCGCCGCGGCGAAGCGCAAGCGGACCACCAGCACCTGATCCGCGAGTTCGTTGACTGGCAGGTGGCGCAGGCGTAGGTACGGCTTCTCGTTCCAGTGGTCCGGCGTCATTTCGACACAGGCCTCAACCGGCGCGCCGGTGTTCAGCAGCGTCGCCTCGACGGGCAGGGCCTCGAAGGGCTTGAGCCCCACTGCGGAACTTGCCGGTTCGCGGCTGAGATGCACATACAGGCAGTCCCCTTTACGAGTCAGCAGTACCGCGCGGTTCGTGCTGAGGTGCGAAGCGGGTTCGGCGTCGACATAGGATTCCCGGACCCGGTGGTACCAGGAGCCGAGGTCGCGGAGGATGCGGACCGCCTCGGGGGGAAAGGCGCCGTCAGCCTGTGGGCCGACATTCAGCAGGTAGTTGCCGCCTTTGGCCATGGCGTTGTCGATGCTCTGGCGCAGGTAACGGCCGGCGTAGTAGTCTTCGTCCTCACGATAGCCCCAGCTCTGTGTGCCGACCGACTGGCAATGCTCGGTGGGCCGTTCGAAAGCCAGGACCTCGCGCACTGAACCCACGTACTCGCGCTCCGGCGTGCCGAAATCACCTGGACCGAAGCCGCGGTCATTGACCATGGCGGCCGGCTGCATGGAGCGGATCCAGTCGTTGAAGGTCGGATCCTGGTGCCCGATCATGTTGGCGTCCCACCAGAACCCGTGGATGTCGCCGTACTGGGTGCAGAGTTCCCGAACCTGGGCTCGGACGAAGTCGAGGTAGCGCGCCACGTCGGGTTCGTCGCCTGCTTCCGGACCGGGGCGCTCGTAGCTTCTCCCGGCGTTCGGGTAGTGCTTCTGATTCATGTCGGCGACCGAGTAATAGAGGCAGAGGGGCACGCCCCGCCGGTGACAGGCTTCGGCCAGCAGCCCCAGGACGTCCCGGCGGTAGGGCGTGTTCATCACGTTGTAGTCGGTCTGGGCGGTGTTCCACAGGCAGAATCCGTCGACGTGTTTGGTGGTGAAGCAGACGTACTCCATGCCGGCTGCCTCAGCCAGATCCAGCCAGGCGTCCGGGTCGAAGCGGCTGGGGTTGAAGCGCTCGGTGAGGCGGGTGTAGTCGCCTTTCGGGATGCGTCGGCGGAACTGGTCCTGCTCATGCCAGCCGTTGAGGGCGTAGAGTCCCCAGTGGAGGAAGAGCCCAAAGCGCTTGCGAAAGAACCAGTCGCGGCCGTCGCCGAAGCGCGGCAGGTGATCGCCCGCTTTCACGCTTACCGTGGTAGGCCAGATGGTCTGCATAGTTCAGGCAGGCTCCACGACCTGGAGTTTCACGCCCACGACCAAGTCCTTGACCTTCTCGCGGTAGGTCGCCATGTGCGGTGCGGCCAGATGTGCCTTGAGGTGGGATACGCTCTGCCAGGCCTCCACGATGGTCACCAGGTTGGGGCGGACGCCGCCCTGCACGGGAATGCCGGTCTCGACGTCGATCGTGGGTTCATAGCGGAGACAACCGTTCTCCGCCAACACGGCGGGGATGTTGGCCTTGAAAAAGGCGAGAAACGCCTCGCGGGTGCCGGGCTTGATCTCGATGTTCGCAATCACGTGGATCATGGGTCGACTCCAGTTTGAGACGTTACGGCGGCCACGCGGTCGCCGGTGGTTGCCTACTTGTTACTGCACCTTAGCATCAGGGCTCGCCTTAGCCAGCGAGACGGCGCGCCGTTTGCGGGGCTACTTGGCGTCTGGCGCGGCGGGGCCCTGGCGTTCTGGGAAGAGGGCCGTCGTGTAGCGGCGGTGGTCGAGTTCCGCCATGTCAACATCCTCGCTCTGCGGGCTCTCATGGCCATCGTCGTTCAGCACGTCGGGCAGGAACTGCTCTTTGTCCGTGGCCTTGGCGTAGGCCTCCGAGGCGGAGATAGCGCCTTCCGAGATAAGCAGTTTCAGGGCGGCGTCCATCGATACCATGCCCAGGTTGCCGCCCCCTTCGATCATGGTCCGAATGCTGCCCGTCAAGCCCTCGCGGATGGTATGGGGCAGGGCCGGCGTATACAGCAGAATCTCGAGGGCCGCGACCCGGCCGCCCCCACTTCGACGATGGCACAGTTGCTGCGCTACTACCGCCACCAGCGCCTCGGCGAGCATGGCGCGGATTTGCGGCTGCTCATTGGCCTGGAAGGCGCCGATGATCCGGTCGATGGTCTTGGCGGCGCTGTTGGTGTGCAGCGTCGCGAAAACGAGAGCGCCCGTGGCGGCGCAGTTCAGGGCCTCACGGATGGTCGCCCCATCTCGCATCTCGCCGATCAGCAGCACGTCGGGATCGGCCCGTACGGCGCTTTGCAGGGCCTGTGCGAAGGAGGTGCAGTGCTCGCCGACCTCGCGATGGATGATGGTTGACCGCAACGGCGCATGGATGAATTCCAGGGGGTCTTCGACCGTGATGATGCGGCGGGCCTGGTTGCGGTTGATGTCATCGATCATGGCGGCCAGAGTCGTCGACTTACCGCTGCCGGTAGGACCGGTGACGAGGATCATCCCGCGCTGCCGGTTGCAGAGTCGGCGGAGCACATCCGGCAAATGCAGTTCCTCGATACTGCGCACGTTCTCGGGGATGAGTCGGAAGACGGCGGCCAGGCCGGCGCTGGTGCGTAGGTAGTTGGCGCGGAAGCGGCCTTTGCCGGCGACGTGGTGGGCGAAGTCGACATCGCCGGTCTCCAGAAAGCGCTTCCAGCGCCATTCTGGGCAGATCGGCTGCAGGAGAGCCACGACGGTCGGCGCGTCGGGGGCTGGCATCTCGATGGGCAGGAGTTCGCCGTCGACGCGGATGCGGGGGGGCTCGCCCGTGGCGATGTGCAGGTCAGAGCCACCCTCCTCGATGACCCCCATGAGCAACGGGTTGATCTTGATCACGGCGTCGAATCCTCCGGGGTCTCGGAGCGCGCCTCGGTCTCGGTCTCGGTCGAGGTCTCGGTCGGGGTCGGGGTCGGTTCGTCGGCCTCGGGGTTGGCGATATAGCGTCGTTGGGGCGGGTCGACGACGTGACTCGCACGGTTGGCGGCCAGGTCGCGTAACTCGTTGAGGGCCTGGTTTGAACGCATATAACTGCAGGCGATTCCGGAGGCGATACGATTCTCCTGGAAGAGCTTAAGGATGCAGCGGTCCATCGTCTGCATGCCGTCGCTGGAGCCCGTCTGCATGACCTGCTCAATATGGTAGGTGCGCCCATCGCGGATCAGGTTGCCGACCGCGGGGAGGTTCAGCAGGAGTTCCCAGGCGAGTACGCGGGTGCCGTCCAGGGCGGGGAGCAGATGCTGGCCAATGACGCCGCGGAGGCTTTCGGCGACCATGGTGCGAATCTGGTTGGCCTGGTTGGGGGGGAAGATGCTAAGGACGCGGTTCAGAGCACTGGCCACGTCGCCCGTGTTCATGGTGGTCAGCACGAGATGGCCGGTTTCGGCGGCGGTCAGGGCCAGTTCCGTGGTGGCCAGATCGTGCATGTCGCCCACCACGATGACATCAGGGTCTTCGCGCAAAGCGGCCTGGAGCGCGGCCGCGTGGCTCTTGGTGTCGCGGCCCAGTTGGCGCTGCGAGATCATGCAGTGTTGCCGCGGATGGATGATCTCGATGGGGTCTTCGATGGTGATGACATGCGCCATCCGCTTTTCGTTAAGCTTGTCGATCAGGGCGGCCAGCGTGGAGGTCTTACCACTGCCGGCGGGTCCGGTGACGAGCACCAGGCCGTTGTGGCAGTCCAACAGGCGCTCGATCTCGGTCGCCGGGTTGAAGCCGAGTTGTTCGAGCGGGCAAGGGTCGGTGGGGATGAGATGAAAGGTGCCCGCGACGCCATTCCGATGGACGACGACACTGACCCGGCAACGGGTGCCGTCCGGCAGGTCAATGGCGCCGCTGACGTCGCGCCCCTGGCCAAGATCGTGAAGCATGTCCGGTCCGAGGAGGGCGGTGACCAGTGCCCTGGCGGCAGGAGCACGAAGAGCGGCCGTCCCAAGTGGGCAGAGTTCGCCATGACGTCGCCAGGTCGGGCGGTTGCCGGCCGTGATGTGTACGTTGCTGGCCTGCTCTTGCCGCGCCGTGGTTAAGAGCTCCTGCATCAGCCCAGCGGCGACGGCGGGGGCCGGTTCGGAGTCTGGCGGGAGGTCGAGGAAGAGTGGCAGTGGCGACGGCTCGGCAACCAGCCGACTGCGCCCGCGCATTTTCGGGGCGGGCGCGCCGGAGCGGGCGCGCTCCTGTGCTACTTGCGCCAGCCGCTGAATGCGGGGGAAGTCCTGCCCCAGCGCGCCATCGGCAAAGCGGCGCAGCAGATCGGCCAGGTCCGCCTCTTTAGGCAGACCGCGCAGAAGGAGGGCTAACTCGTCTTCATGCACGAGACGTGCCCGGCGAGCCAACTCGCACAGCCATGCAACTTCAGCTTCCATAGGTCCGCCCTCCGCAGCCGGTGGTCGTCGGCGGAGGGCGCTGCCGGTTCAGCGCAAGCCGAACATGGCTTCCTTCAAGTCGAGATAGTAGAGGTAGTAGTCCGGCCTGACGTTGGGGGGGCAGCGGTGGTCGCAGAAGGGGATATAGCCACCGCGTTCGACGCCGGGTACAAGACTCTCCAGATACGCCTTGATGGCGGTCGGCCCTTTGGCCAATTCCATCTTGTCCACGCCGCCCATGATGCGCAGGTCTCGCCCATACTCATTGAGCAGTTCCACCGGATGAGCGCAGCTATTGACCTCATAGGGGAACAGGCAGTTGATGCCGGCTTCGAGAAAGCCAGGCAACAGGGGCCGGACGTCGCCGTCGCAGTCCGTATACCAGAGGTCAATGCCGTGGCGGTGCAGTTTGCTGCCGATGCGTTTGTAGCGCGGCAAGACGACCTGCTTGAAGAAATCGAGGGTGACGATGGGCCCGTTCTTGAAGCAGATGTCCTCCCAGCCGCTGGCATAGTCAAAGTCAATCTTGCCGAGCACTTGATCGAGGAAGTCCTCGGTCAGGACGCAGGCGGTCTCCACCATGTCTTCGAGCATCTCCGGGTAGTCGAAGATAGCCAGGGCGATACCCTCGAAGGTCAGCATGTCACGGATGCGGCCCATCAGCGAGCCGCAGTAGACCCCGAGCGGGTAGTTCCGCGTCGCGGGATGCGCCCGGCGAAGGGCCTCAGCATCGATCTTGCGGGCCGGGTGGTGGCGATCGAAACGCAGCTCTTTCTCGCGCTTCCAGTCGTCCGGGGTGACGATCGACGCCCGCAGGTAGCGCGGGATGGTGTCATGGCCGTCCTTGGGGATTTCCTTGTAGAGGCCGTTGCCGTCGATAATGGTGCGGGTGGTCGCCGTCTCGTCTACTTGTTTCGACTCGAAGGCCGGGTGCATCCAGGTGTTGCCGCCGAGATTGCCGATACGGTCGAAGTTGAAGAAGAGGTCCGCCTCGCTGTTATTGCGGATGCCGTTCTTGACGAAGAGGTCCCATTCCCTGAAATTCTCGTCCCAATAGCCAAACTCCATGTTGAAACTGCGGTCGGTGCTAAGGTAGTGCATCTGCCGGTTGAAGCGTTCCCGGTCAGTCATGGTTCCGCGCCACTTGGGTCGGCAGGGTGTGATGGGCATGGCGGTGGCCTCCTTGAACTACAGCGTGTCGGCTCTTGGCTGGCGCTGCCGGAGTGGCGGGCATCGCCATCCCGGCAAGCGGACACAGTATAGTGTGGACGAATGCCACGAGCAAACCGCTGGCCGCAGCTGGGGCACAGGTCAGTTCCGTGGGTGGTGACTACCCAGGTCCTAGGGTTCAGGGTTCAGGGTTCAGGGTTCAGCCGGGCCCCCGGCTGGGGCCGGACATACCGATATGCGAACCGCCGTTGCCGTGCTGGTGAGTGCGGTTCTCAGACCAGCAAACCCCTACGGAACTGACATGCGACCCCGCGGCTGCGGTTGGGAGCGGGAAAACACGGGTGAGACAGATGGAATGCCGGATGCTGCCCGACCTGGGCTACAACGCCCTGATCTGCCGCTATTCCGAGATCGCCACTAAAGGGCGCAACCGGGTCTTCTTTGAGAACCGGCTGGTCGAGGCGCTGCGCCGCGGCTTGCGTGGCCTGGGCAAGGTGCAGGTGGTGCGCGAGCGTGGTCGGATCTTCTTCCACCCCGGCGACGGCCGCCTGGTCTTTACGGCCGAGGACCTTGCCGAGATGCGGCGGGTGCTGCCCTTCGTGAGTGGGCTCTCTTCGGCGTCGCCGGGGTTCCTGCTGAACCCTGCGCTGGAGCAGATCGAGGCGGCGGTGGACACTAGTTTCGGCAGGGTCTATGAAGCCACCTTGGTAGGCGTGCCCCCGGAGCAGCCGCTGAGCTATGCCATGCAGGCCCGGCGCAGCGACAAGTCCTTTCCGTTGATCAGTTCCGAGCTTGAACGACACTTTGCCGAGCGCTTGCTGGCACGTTACCCGCGTCTGACGGTTGACCTTGAATCACCCCGCCTGGCGGTGGAGTTGGAAATCCGGAAGGACCGCGCCTTCCTGTGCTACGAGCGTATCATCGGTCCCGGCGGGTTGCCGCCGGGCACCGGCGGCTCGGTGCTGGCCATGCTCTCCGGCGGGATCGATTCGCCGGTGGCCTGTTACCTGATGATGAAGCGGGGTTGTCTGGTGGACTACGTGACCTTCCACAGCGAGCCCTACACGCCGCCGGAATTGATCCTGAAAGTGGGACGTTTGGC
>CAIZKT010000629.1:0-6475 GCA_903933565.1 uncultured Victivallales bacterium
CCACGCAGGGCCGCCCTCCAGGCGCTCCGGCGCGTCCCGGCCGGAGCGGAATGGGAACCGCGTCGGCAAGTCTCATTCCGGCATGTCCGGCCTCCAAGCCGGCGGCTGGGCTGAACCCTGAACCCTGGGACCTGAGTAGTCACCACCTACGGAGCTGACATGCGCCTCCTGCCCAGGACACGTTTTGTCCGAGGTGCAATGTCATTGTAAGCCACAACACAAGGGAGGTGCGACATGCATGAGCGGATCGTTACTTGTCTGAAGGGCGTAACCCTCGGGGCTCCGCAGACCTACCGGAACCTCGCCGTCATCCCCCTGACCGACGGGGACGGCGGCGGGGTCACCTACATCAGCTTGAGCGAAGCTCTGGAGGGTAGGCTTCTGAGCGTCACCGAGGTGAGCCAGGGCGGCTCCGTGCCGGAACTCAAGGTCACGAACAGCGCCGACACACCCGTTCTCCTGCTCGACGGGGAAGAGTTAGCCGCGCCAAGCAGAACCGCGTGCTCAACACGACGGTCCTGGTTCCGGAGAAGCAGACCCTCGTCATCCCGGTGAGCTGCACCGAGCAGGGCCGCTGGGCATACGCCACGCCGGCGTTCTACGATTCCGGAACCATCATGGCCCATAGCATCCGCGCCAGAAAGTCATGTTCGGTGTCGGTATCCCTGGACGAGTCCGCCTCATTCCGCTCCAACCAGGGCGAAGTCTGGGACTTGGTTTCCGGTCTCCAGGAGGCGGGTGGAGCGCCTTCGCCGACCGGGGCGATGCGCGATGTGTTCGAGTCGCACCGAGTCGCTCTCGACGAAGTCGCCACGGCGTTCCCTGCCGTCGCGGGGCAGATCGGCATCCTGGTTGTCCGCAACGGAGAGGCTATCGGCTTCGACCTCGTGTCCCGTGCCGCCGCCTACGGACGTGTCCACGGCAGGCTGGTCAGAAGCTATGCCATGGACGCACTGGTGGGCAAAGAGGGGACCGCTGCAAGTGCCGAGACCGTCACCCTGGCAGGTAAAGGCTTCATTGACCGCGCCCTCGGCTGCGATGAGAAGGTCTTCAAGTCGGTCGGCTACGGGGACGACTACCGCTTCAAGGGCGGTCGGGTCGTCGGCAGCGCTCTGGTCCACAGCGATACCGTCATTCACACGTCGTTCTTCCTGCTCGCCGAAGCAAGGTCCGAGGGTCGCATGGCGGGTATGAACCGTCGGCGCTCGTACCGAGTGGACTGATCAGCGAGGCGGAGCCGTGACCCGTCCGCAATTTGGACGAGTACGCTCCGCCGTTCCGAGGCACGAACTGCGCGCCAGGTGCGCAGTTCGTGTCGTTCCAGGCCCCTGCCTTCAGCGGCCAGACCCCCGCCGCGACCGGCGGCAGGCGCTATCTCGGGAGAAGACAGCGTCTCACCCCTGTCGTAGAACTCTACCCCGCCAGGCCCCGTCACGGTGCGACTGCGCCCCGGGCGGCGGTCCGCGTCGGTCCATCGCGATCCCGAAGTCTCGCACGCACGCGCATAATGCGCGCGTTTTGTGGGGACGTGTTCGGTTCCGGAGGAAGCCTGACACGAGCATGGAATTCACGGTCGTCGGTATGGCGTCCTTTGCTTTCGCTGTCACTCGACACCCACGCAGAAAGGAGTCCCATGATGAGCACCCAGTCCCGCAACGCCCACGTCCCGTCCGCCCCTGCCATCGATCTGACGTCCCTTGCTGCGGAGGTCTGCGAGCAGGCACGACGCTGCGACTGCACGGCCACCTTGGTGGAACTCAGCGTAGCGCAATTCGGAGGGTGGCAGCAGGAGTACGACCCGCAGCGCAAGAGCAGTTTGCGTGGCTTTCTCACGATTCGTCTGGGGGACCAGTTGATCGTCCATCTGCTCGGCACGGAAGGCACAGAGGCAGCGGCCACCGTCGCCATCTACTTGCACACGTCCCAGATCGGGATCATGGCCGCCCGCATGGCGGCGGAGCACGGATTGACCTCGGCAGATGCCGAGGACATTGCCATCAGCGGCAAGAAAGCGCTTTTCGTTCTGATGGAGAAATACGATCAGTTCATTTGTAACTCATTCCACGGCTATGCCTTCAGCAGATCTAAGACGACCCCATCTCCGGTCCGTTTGGCCATGCTTCATGACCTTTGTGAGAACTACTTCCACCTCACCGAACACGAGTACCGTTTCGCTCGGCTCTGCCGCAAGGCCGTGGAGGACTTCTTCAAGGCGGAAGAGGATGAGCGCCAGCCGACGCCTGAAGAGTTGCTCCCGTTGCTGGGGGTCAAAAGGATCAAGACCGCCGCCCATTGTCTGCTCTGGAAACACATCGCTTTCGACCAACTCGCCGGGTGCCAAGGGCCCAACGACCCGGACGACGACGGGAATGGCGACGACCGAGGGGCGTATGGCGAATGGGACGCTTACCGCAGCGAAAACAAGAGCAACACCTCCGACGTCGTTCACCTCGGTCTGCGTCTACTTGAAGCCAAGAATCCTTTCTGGGCCGACTGCATTCGGCAGAAGTGTGGGATGCCCCCCAAAGCCTCCGGCTTTGAGGCTTGGCGACAGGCCAAGAGCGACATGGCCTACCGCCAAGCTCTCTGCCGAGGCCGTGCCTTGGCCATCGCCGTCCTCCG
This sequence comes from uncultured Victivallales bacterium, assembly GCA_903933565.1. Taxonomy (GTDB): domain Bacteria; phylum Verrucomicrobiota; class Lentisphaeria; order Oligosphaerales; family JAFGRS01; genus CAILUI01. The sequence goes on from CAIZKT010000629.1 coordinate 2,623, forward strand.
CCTCGTCAAACGCAACGCCCCCAAGCCCAAGATCGCCGCTCTGCTCCAAGTCGACACGCACAAGGTCGAAACGGCGTACGCCGAGTGCGTCGGTTTCTGAGGCACGAACGCCTGAGGCTCTTGCAGAACCCTCGCGGCGGGAGCGCTTTTCCCCTGGAGGGCGAAGCTCCCGCTGAGCCGCCGCGACCAGCGGGAGCGCTTCCCGTGGCGGGCGCCGAAAAAGCGGCTCCCCTCGCATCCCCGTCATGCAGGCGTCAGGATTCCACACATAGGGATGGCGGAGGCGTCGCCTGGGTGCCCAGCAAGAAGCTGTGGAAAAAAGAGCGACCCGTGCAATAAGGGAGTCCGTCTGGAGCGCTGAAGGCGCGCTGCCATACCAGCCCAGGGCAACGCCCTGGGAATAGGACAGTTGAGGAAACTGCACATGAACGACGGTGACCAGCAGTCGCTTGCAGGAGTCAGCAACACGACAGGGGCGCAGGCGCCCGCTCGTATTCCAGACCCAGAGCCCCTGGACATACCCGAGGTCGAGGAACCCGCAGTCGACCCGGCGAGCCGGGCCGACGCGATGAAACGCGCCGAGGGCAGTGCGTGCATCTACGTCGAACGGAGCACCATCATGCTGGCTACCATCAAGCACATCGCGACCTCGACCGACGCCGTCGTGATCATTCTGCTCGACGGTGGCTGCCCTGGCTTCACCCCGCCGACCGAAACACTGATGGGCCCCCGCGATGGCGGGTTCGCGGTTGGTGCGGCCTGGTCGGAGGGCGAGTTCGGGGGCAGCCTGTGGCGTGGTTCGCCCTACTGCCCGTGGGCGATCCATCTCGACCAGTCCCTGATCGGTAACCTGCGTGAGTTCGCAGCCCTGCTGGTCGGCAAGTCACGCCGCAAACGCAGTGTGCTGTTGCGGCAGAGAGTGCGCGATGAGCAGTACGAGTGTCCCGAGAGCGCCGAGGTAAGGTTGGCGCGCGCCGCCCACACCACCGCATGCGAGGTGCTGGCGGGACGCGAGGACTTCCTGCGCGGAACATGGAAAATAGTCGAGCTTCGATACCTACAGCCTGGCGGAAGAACACCCCGATTTCGACCTCTTCCTGGAACTGGCCGGAAAGACCCGCAGCAAACTCTTCATGCCCGGGGAATGACGCGATCCGGCCAACCCACGGTACGCGGATCTCCGCCAACTCGCCCTGCCCTACGAAGCCAGAATCATCGAGGCATTCCGCCACCTCGCCGAGAAGTACCCGGAGGTACAATAGGGGAGGCCATTCGAAGCGCTGAAGGCACGGTTCGGGGCGCCCATGGCAACGCCCCATAGGCGCTAAGCCAAGAGAACTCGGTCGCACTGCGCCCACTGAAAGCGGTGTCGAGCCACCGCAGTAAAAAGCACCCCACGTTGTTGGGGTGCAGTATGATACTGCCTGGCATGGCGTAGCCAGGCAGGCTTTGGAGTGTCGGCGGCTCGACGCCGCTTTCCCGCCCTTTGAGGCCGCCCATCCGGACGGCCCACGAAGTGTCGCCGAAGGGGATAACCCAGGCGCCAGTGTAGAACACGACCCCGGTCGCAAAGCCCGGACATCCCGCCCACGGCTTCAGCGCCCGGCGCCTCGCCGCGCTGCGCACCATTTTCCCAAGCCCGCCTGCCCGCGGGTTTCCGGCTGGGAGCCGGCGGCCCGCACCGCCTTTGCCGCCACCGCTGGCTTCTCTCCGAGCGCAGCCAGGACGCAGGTCGCCAGGGAACCACTGCGGCCAACCCCGGCCGCACAGTGGACGAGGATCCGGTCCCCCGCTTCGAGCCGTTGAGCCAGGCCGAGGGCAAGCTCCCAGAATGCCTCCAGGCTGCCCGGGATCCCATAGTCCTGCACCGGAAAGGAGATGACCTCACAGGGCACCTGGCCGTTCTGCAACGCCCTGGCATAGGCGGGCGACTTCCGCGAAATCTCGGCTGGCTGAGCCAGGTTGACGATGACCTGCACGCCCTCGGCGTGGATCTCTTTCCAGGCCAGTTCAAGCGGCTCGAAACGCCCGGGCATGCTGTGCAGCAGCAGGCTGCCGTGGACGCCTGCGGGTAGTCTGACCTGGCGAAACATGCGTCGGACCTCCTGGCCGCCATGGGCCATCACCTCTGGCGCGGCAGCATTACCCCTCAGCCTCCGCCGGCATATCGTGTTGCACGATGCCCTTGGTGGCGGCCATCGGCGCCACGGTATTCCTCACCAACAGCTCGGCCAAAACTATAGCGAAAGAGGCAGGCGTGCCAGCTATATGGGGACCTTTGGCGAGGCTTTCGATAGCGTTCCCGGGCCACGCTGGTGGCCTCGACGAAGGCGGCCCGTTGCGCGAGCGCGCCATCCTCCCGGTTCTCTCGTGTGGCACGGGTCCATCTTGGGGCTAGGTTGAAGTTTAGCGGCTCGGCCACCGGACGCGCATCAGAGCCCCGTGGGCAGCGCAGACACAAGGTCGGTAGTACAGGCCGCGGAGTGACTGGGGAGTTGCTCGATGACGCCCGCAGCGGCGAAGTCGGCGTGGGCTGGATCGACAGTTCGGCCGTTACCGCTAATCTAATGGCCTCACTGCAGTCCCAGCGCTGCCATCCGCCCGGGACTAGCGCTGCGGCGTGTGGCACGCGGGCATCTTCGTCGGCGACAGGCTGGACCGGCGCTTCGGGCAGCAACTGCAGGAAAATACCCTGGCGAGCGCGCCGGAGCAGAGGCGGGAGCGATGACAGGCTGGCAGAGTCCATTCCTGGTTGTCCCACAAGCAGTGTGGATCGCCAGCAACGAGCTGGCGTTCGCCATCCAGGATGGTTTTCCGGTATCCCGCGGGCACACCCTCGTGGTCCCCAAACGGGTGGTCGCCACATGGTTCGACGCGACCGCCGAGGAGCAGCGCGCGATCCTCGCGCTGATCGGGGAAGTGAAAGCGCTTCAGGAACTCCAGCTCTTGCCGCCGCCTGACGGCTGGAATGTGGGCTTCAACGCTGGTGCCGCCGCGGGGCAGACCGTACCTCACCTCCACGTGCACGTCATCCCCCGCTGGCACGGGGACGTGCCGGACCCGCGTGGCGGGGTACGCCACGTCATACCAGGGCGCGGCAACTACATGGCAGACGCCACCGGGGGAACCGACCTGCCCACCGGCCACCCTGGCGCCCCCTTCCTCGCACGGCTGTTGCCCGAGCTGCCCGGGGCGCGGGAGGTTGATATCCTCACTGCTTTCGTGCAGGACAGCGGTATCGACCTCATCGAGGAACCGCTGCTGGCGGCGGTGAGGGGGGGGCGCTACCGTTCGCGTTCTGGCGGGCGATTACCTCGGCATCTCGGCGGGGATCTCTGAGGGTACACTGGTCCCGTTCGCCTACCGGGGGCTGAAGGACGACGTCGACTATGGGCAGATCCCATGGCGCAGCGGGCGCTTCGACCCTGACGAGCTCGAACGGCGCCTGATCGACAGCCCGCGCATGGAACGGTTGTGGCACACCTGGGTGGAGTGCCCGGCAGCCAGGACCCTTGTCTTCTGCTGCAGTCAGCGCCACGCCCGGTTCGTGTCGGGCTGGCTGACCCGGCACGGCGTACGGGCCGCCGCCGTCTTCTGCGGGGACGGCTCAGACGACCGCAGCACCTGCCTGCGCGACCTCGCGGTAGGCAGGCTGCAGGCTCTATGCACGGTGGATCTCTTCAACGAAGGCGGGGACCGAGGGGATGCCGAGCAGGATGGTGGCAGAGCCCCCTGCGGCCGCAGACGCGCAGCACTGGGTGCCCGTGGTGGACCTTGCAGCAGCGGCGAGCGAGTTCAGCGACGCTCAGCAGCCAGAGCCAAAGGGGTGGCTGGAACTCGCGGGGCACCGGGG
>CAIZKT010000630.1:0-18079 GCA_903933565.1 uncultured Victivallales bacterium
CACCCGCCGTCAGTCATAGCACAGGCGCCAAGCCAAAGCGGTGTCGCGGTCGCCGCAGGCGACCATGCCACGCGCACTCCACCTGGCCGACGCGCGATATGGACTGCGTGCGGCAGAGGGCCGCAGACGCGGCCCGTCGACGCCGCTTTCACGGCCGACGGTACGACGGCGGTCGTTTCTTGAAACAGCCCTGCCGCCGCCGCCGCGGGCGGCGACTCGGGATCGTACCCATGCTATATTGTTGGGCGCGCCGTGAGGTGACGACGGAGGCGCTCGCTGCACGGCGCCCCGGGGTGCCCCAAGAAGGTTGAGGTTGTGACGCTATGTTGCTGCAAACTCGGTCCTACGCCCGAGCCGGTTTCCTCGGCAATCCCTCGGACGGTTACTACGGCAAGACAATTGCTTTTTCCTTCACCAACTTCGGGGTCGATGTGACCCTCTACGAGAGTCCGGAGATCGAGTTTCTTCCGGGCGATGTGGATACCAATGTCTTTGACAGCCTTGATCACTTGACCCACACGGTCCAGCACTACGGTTATTACGGTGGGGTGCGGCTGGTGAAAGCGGTGTCGAAGGTGTTTGCCGAGTACTGCCGCGGCCAGGCCATCGCTCTGCCCAAGCGCAACTTCACCGTGCGCTACCGCAGCACGGTACCGAGACTGGTCGGACTGGGCGGCTCCAGCGCCATTTGCACGGCCATGTTCAAAGCCCTGCTGCGCTTCTACGGCATCGAGGAGCGCATTCCCAAGCACATCATTCCGACCCTGTGCTGGCGGGCGGAGAAGGAGGAGTTGGGCATCCATTGCGGCATGCAGGACCGCGTGATCCAGATGTATGACGGCCTGGTTTTCATGGATTTCGAGCGTCAGCATTTCGAGGAACACGACTGCGGGAAATACCAGTACATCGAGCCAGAGCGCTTACCGCGCCTTTACCTTGCCTACGACCCGGACCGGGCCGAGTTCTCGGGCATCTACCACCGAAAACTCGCCGATGTCGCGGTGCGGGAGCAGGAACGCGTGGCCGCGGCCATGCGGGAGTTTGCGGATATCGCTCAGCAGGGGTTTGAGGCGCTCATGAGCGGGAAGGTGGAAAAGATTCCGGCGCTAGTGAATGCCAATTTTGACCTGCGCAACCGCGTTTTCAAGGTATCTGAGGCCAACGCGCGGATGGTCTATGAGGCGCGTCAGACGGGCGCCTCCGCCAAGTTTGCTGGCAGTGGTGGCGCCATTGTTGGCACGTACGAGGACGATGCCATGTACGCGGCCCTGCAGGATCGGCTCAGCCTGATTGGCTGCACCACGATCCGGCCGGTCATTGCTTCGGCGGCGTACTGATATGGCAGGATTGCGGCCGTTTCCTCCGGGGGTTGGCCTGGAGTTCACCCGCCAGGCGCGCTGGCCCGTGGGGAGCGCAGTCCCGACTGTTTCTGTGGATCGAACTGGACAGGCACGGCGTCGGTATCGCCGTTTCATGGTCACATGGCTGTAGCTACTGCCAAGCGCATTCTCTCTCCGGGAGCCCGGATTGCGGGGTATCGCATCGAGGCCGAGATCGGCCACGGCGCGATGGCCGTGGTCTATCGTGCCCGGCAGCTTAACCTGGATCGTCCGGTCGCCCTGAAGGTCCTCTCCGACGAACTGGCGGCCAACCATGAGTTTGTGAGTCGCTTCTTCAATGAGGCCCGGGCGGCTGCCGCGCTGTCGCATGCCCACATTGTGCAGGCGTATGATGCCGGCATTGCCGAGGGCGGCATTCATTTCTTCGCTATGGAGTACGTCGAAGGCGAGACCTTGCAGCAGCGTATCCGGCGCCAGGGCTACGTTCGTCCGGGTCCCGGGATAGAGATGGCCATTGACGTTGCCGACGCTTTGAATTACGGGTGGTTGCGCCAACGTCTGACCCACGGGGACATCAAGCCTGACAACATCATGATCAATCAGGCCGGGGATAGTAAACTGGCGGACTTCGGTCTGGCCAAGGTCGACGGCCATGACTTTACCGGTTCGGACATCATGCTGACGCCCCTCTATGCGGCTCCCGAGGTGATCCGGGGCGAGCAAGCGAAGGGGGACTGCCGGTCGGACATCTATTCGTTCGGGGCGACGCTTTACGACATGTTTGGCGGTACCCCGCCGTTTCCCGGTGAGAAGGCGCAGGAGGTGATGCAGCGGCACCTGAATGAGACGCTTGAGCCACTGCGCCAGCGCAATCCTGCGGTGCCGGGCCGGATTTCGGATTTGGTGGGGGGGTTGCTGCGGAAGGATGCCGCCGAGCGGCCTGCCGACTGGGAGGCGGTTCTGGCATCCCTGCGCGATGTGCGGAAGGCGCTGACCGAGCCGCCAGCCAGCAAGCTCCTGGTCGCGGGCGCGAGTCCGATCAAGTTAAGAGCTGTGCGCCAGGCCCGTCCTACTCTCACCGTGCCGCAGCGCCGGGGGCTGGGCCGGTGGGTCGCGCTAGGCATTCTGCTGCTGCTCGCGGGAAGCGCGGCCGTAGTTGTGGCTAAGCGGCGGCCCGGGGTCAGGCCGCCGCCGCGAACGCTGGTGGCGCCGTCGGCGGCAAGCGCGGGCCCCGCGCCGGTCACGGCTTTGCCCGCTTCCGGGCGCACCGTGGCGGAGCCGTGGGAAGAGGTGCGTCGGCAGACCCTGGCGGAAAGTGATCCGGAACGCGCTTTGGCCAGGCTGGAGGACTTTGCCAAGAGCCACGCCGGAGAGGAGCTGCCGACCGCCTACGCGGCCCTGCTGGCGAAATGCCAGGGGGAGGTCCGGAAGCGCTCGGCCGCGCTGGATCCGGCGGCAGGCGCTCCTGGCGAGGAGAGGACCTCAGAGGGTCCAGAGGCGGTTGCAGGACTGCCCAGCGAGACCGCTCCAGGAGCGGCGCCGGGCGCGCTGGAGGGGGCGGAAGGGGCCGCACTGGCAGTGCCCGCCGAGGGCAGGTCCGACCCGGAGAAAACGCTCCCGGAGCCGACTGGCGCCGTCTCCGCGGCCGCGGTTCAGGGTCAGGATCTCGTCACTCCGAGCGACCTCCGGACGGACGCTTTTGTGGCCTACATGGGGCGGCTGGCCAGCTTCGAGTACCGCCTTCCGCTGCGTCTTGAAGCGACCATGAAAGAGGGGCAGGAGTGGCTCCTGAATTTCAACCAGGATAGCGCCGAACGGGCGGCGGTCGCGTTCGTTTTGAGTACAGTGCTGCCGGCCTTGGATGAAGCTCTGCCCAAACTGGTGGCAAACCCGAATGCGCTGGTGGGGATGAAGATTCCAGGCCGTGAATACAAAGACTGCACCGTCGCCAGTATCGATGTCAAGGAGATCATGCTGCGGGAACAGACCCAGTACGGGGTCGTATCGCGGAAGCTCGCCTGGCAGCGGCTTGACAATCCCGCGGCGCTGATCCTGCATCTGAGCCAGAAGCTGGCGCTGCGCGGCGCGAGCTGGGGGGATCGGCGCCCCTTCTTGGCGCTGATGCTGCTGTCGCGCAACGCGAAGCTGTTTGACGACGCGGTGCGGGACCTGCCGGAGGCGCCCGAGAGGGCTGACTGGGAACGCTTACGCACGGGGTTGACAAGAGCCACGGCCGAGAGCGAGGCTTTGCGCCTGTGGCAGAAAGCGCTGGAAGCGCGCCGCGAGAGCGAAGAGACAGCGGCCTACCGGTTGCTGCTCAAGTTACAGGCGACCCGCAGCGGGGTATCCGAGCGCTACGGCGAGCGCGTGGGAAAGCTCACGGCGGAGCTGGCGCTGGGGGTGCCCGAGGTGGCGGGTGGCGCCTTGGTGCGGGAGAGTGCGGCACAGGTGGACGCTGATGCGGCCACGGCGTTGGTGAAGATTCTGCTGGCCAGCACCCGGTACGGCGCGGCGGATTTTCCCGAGAAGGCGGACCTGGAATCCCTGCGGCGCCGGGCCGTGGCGGGCCTGCCAGAAGAGGCGTGGGTACGGCAATACCTGCAACCGCTCCGTCGGCAACCCCAGGACTTGATCCTGCCCTTTGCGCGGCCTGCGTCTCCGGGAATTCCGTCGCTGGCCATGCGCATGCTTCAGGCGCAGGGCGAGAGCAGCGACAACGGGGCGGCGGCTCAGGCCGACAAACTGGCCATCCTCGAGGGCCCGTCCCTACTGGAACTCGGTGATTGGGCCGGGGCCGAGCGACTGGTATCGAAGTGGCAGGCGAACGCCCTGGCGCCGCTGCCGCCCCCCGCTCGGGCGGCGGCCTGGTTCAGCCGCGGGCTGACGGATTCCCGTTTTGGCGTAACCAACGAGAGAGCCATCACCGAAGCGCTGCGTCAGTGCAGTCGAGAGCTGGCGGACAAGGCGGACAGCGAGTTCGTGCTGTTACCGCAGGTTCTGGCCTTGGAGTATGGCCTTTTCCTGCGCTGCGGGGACGCGGATGTGCAGTCTTACCTGAGCAGCACGGAAGCCCTGAAACCGCGCGGGCCAACCGCCGACCTGCGCTGCCGGTTGATTCTGGACCTGGCTGCGCTCAGCCTTGACCGGCGACAGGCCGAGACCGTGGGACGGCTTTCCGCCGCGGTCCTGGCGACCCTGGCAAGCGCGGCGGACTGGGGCCTGGACGACCTCGAAGTGGCCTTGGTACGGCTGGCCATGGCACGGTCTAAAGACGCCAAGGCGCTCGGCGCCGCGATGGCTAAGCTGGACGTCCGCGTCAGCACCGAGTGGCACCTCCGGCTGGTCGTCTCAGCGGCCCTGGCCCGGGAGCCGCTGGACGAGGGAGTGTGGCGCAGCGCAAACGAGTGGATCAACGAGAAGGGCATGAGCTTTGGTCCGGTCGGCGGAACCGCAGTCTACGATCTGGCCTTGGCGCGAATCGGGCAACTCCTCGCGGCCGGCAATCTCAAGGGCGCCGACGACACCGCCGCCTGGGCCCTGGCGTTGACCTATCCCTGCATGGCGCCGTATTACGCCAGGTTGACCTTTGTGCGTTGGGGGCTAGCCCGGTTGCGGCGGGGCGCCGGCAATCGGGAGCTGAGCGAGCAGGTGGAAGCCGCCGCCGCCGCCAACCGCGAGGAAAAGACTCTGGCGCGCCTGTTCCGAGGTGAGGCTCAACGCGACAAGGCCAAGGAGGCGGTGCGCGACCATGCGGAAGGCAAGTTCTGGTTTGATTGGTTGACCGCCACCGAACGGCTGGGAGGCGTGGGCAACAAAGAAGCCCGCAAGAGCCTCGAGCGCTTTGGCTCATCTCGGCTGCCACGGGCGGAGCAGATTCTGGCCAATGGCGTAGTGGACTGGGGCGAGCGCTCGAGCCCCGGTAACCCAGGCCAAGGCCGCGGCAAGCCCACCCCCCCATGAGGCGACATGCTGACAGGCGTTTCAATGATGCAATGTGAGAAGTGCCACATCCGCTCGGCAACGGTCCATCTGCGTGACGAGACCTGCGGGCGGGACGCGGTTCTGAACCTCTGCCTGCCCTGCGCTACGAAGGCGCTGGGGCAGGACTTGGCGGGCGGCGAGGTAGCGCAGTTGATCGGCGAGCTGATTGCGAAGACCATTCCGGCGAGCCCGAGCGGGCGCGCCAGCGCTTCGCCACCCGTGCTTGCGGAGCCCACCTGCTGTTGCGCCAGTTGTGGCTTGACGGCGGCGGAGTTCGCTCATCTTGGCAGGCTGGGTTGCCCAGCCTGTTACGCCAGGTTTGCCAAGGACATCGAGGCACTGCTGCTGGCCACGCAGCGCGGGACGGAACACCGCGGCAGCCGGCCTCAAGCGGAAGGTGTGCCCGACAACGGTCGCGGCGCGGAGCGCGAGGTGCTTCAGGTGGAACTGGAACAGGCGGTCGCCGAAGAGGCCTTCGAGCGGGCTGCACAGATACGGGATGCTCTCCGCCTTTTGCCGTAGCGGCGACCGGCGTACCTCGACAAGTCACCCACGGTCGCGAACCGTAACCTCTGCCCACCGACGCCCCGTAACCATGCCAAGATCCGCATTCCACAGCACCCTGGTTCGTGTCCGTCCCGTCTGGCAGCCCTTCTCGTCGGACTGGCGCCACGTGGCTCTCTCTTCCCGGGTGCGCCTGGCGCGGAATCTGGCCAACCGGCCTTTTCCGTTGCGGGCTTCGGCCGAGGAGTTGGGTCACATCGAGGCTTTGCTGACCCGGCGCTTGCTGGCAGCGGGTGCCTTGCGCGGTGGGGTGTGCGGCCGGGTAGATGACCTCGAGCCCTTCGAGCGTGAGATGCTGGTGGAGCGGCGGCTGATCAGTCCGGAACTGGCCCGAGGAGGTGCCGGGCGGGCCTTTGCCGCGGGTCCGACCCACCACCTGGCAGCGCTGGTCAACGAGGATGACCATCTCCGCTTGCAGGCGATTCTCCCGGGGCTTGACTTGGAGCGGGCCTGGACCCTCGCGGCCGCCGCGCTCTCGCAGGTGGATGGGGGCAGCGGTTTCGCCTTTGACTCCCGTTTGGGTTACCTCACCTCCAGCCCGACCCAGGTCGGCACCGGGCTGCGGGCCTCGGTCATGGTGCATCTGCCGGCCCTGGCGCTCGGCGGGCAGATAGGCCAGATTCAACAGGCACTGCCCCACCTGGGGTGTGCCATCCGGGGGGCCTTCGGCGACGGGTCGGAAGCCGAAGGGGACCTGTATCAGGTTCACAACGAGTCAACCCTCGGAGAGGACGAGGAAGCCATCCTGGGGCGGGTCACCTCGGCGGTCCGGGAGGTGATTAGCTGCGAGCAGTCGGCCCGGCTGGCCGCTGTCCGCCGAGAACGATCTCTGCTGTATGATCGTATTGGGCGGGCATACGGTATATTACGCTACGCGCGTCTCCTGACTACTGAGGAAGCGCTGGGCGGGCTCTCGGCGCTGGTGCTGGGGGTCCAGGCGGGGGTGCTGCCGAGTTTGCGTACCGACGCGCTGAATCGGCTCCTGCTTGAGGTGCAGCCTGGTCATCTGCAGCAACGGTCCGCCGGGCGGGTCGAGCCCGCGGCCAGGGAGGCGTTGCGGGCGCAGGTGGTGCGCGAGGTTCTGAGTGCTGGAACAATGTGACCCGGGCCGCACCGGTCGGTATGGCCGGCGGGCCCCTACAGAAAGGCGCTAATGGCAGGCAACGACGATTTCGAATTCGCCATGAACCATTTTACGCCCCGGGCCCAACAGGTCCTGGCGTTTGCTAAGCGTGAGGCGAAGAAGTTCGGCCACAACTACGTGGGGACTGAGCATCTGCTGCTCGGGCTGATCAAGCTCGGGCAGGGGGTGGCGGTAACGGCTCTGCGCAACATGGGCCTGGACCTGGAAAGCGTACGCTACGAGGTCGAGAAACACAGTGGTCCAGGCTCGAACACGCAGCAGGAGGGCGACCCGCCGTTGACGCCGCGCGTGCGCCGCGTGGTGGCGCTGGCGGCCCAGGAGGCGAAGGCGCTCAACTATAGCTACATCGGTACGGAGCACCTGCTTCTGGGGCTATTGCGGGAAGGGGACGGGGTGGCGGCTCGGGTCTTGCGCAATCTGAACGTAGAGGCCGACGCCGTGCGCAACGAGGTCATGAAGGCGCTCGACCCCAATTTCCTCCCGGGTGAGGGCAGCCCGCGCGACCCCCAGGCGGTCCCCGCGGGGGAGGCGGCGAAAGAGGCGCAGAAGATGCCAGCGCTGCGGGCTTTCGGGCGCGACCTGACCGAGCTGGCCCGGAACGATAAGTTGGACCCCGTGATCGGGCGTGCCGACGAGATCCAGCGGGTCATTCAGGTCCTTTGCCGACGCACCAAGAACAACCCCGTGCTGATCGGCGATGCCGGCGTGGGTAAGACCGCCATCGTTGAAGGCCTGGCGCAGGCCATCGTGCAGCATACGGTTCCCGAACTGCTGCGCGACCGGATTGTGATCGCCCTGGACCTGCCGCTGCTGGTGGCTGGCACCAAGTACCGCGGCCAGTTCGAGGAGCGCATCAAGGCGGTGATGGACGAGATTCGGCGCGCCGGCAATGTGGTGCTTTTCATCGATGAACTGCATACCATCGTCGGCGCCGGCGGCGCCGAGGGGGCCATGGACGCATCGAACATTCTGAAGCCGGCCCTCTCCCGCGGCGAGATCCAGTGCGTGGGCGCGACCACCATGGACGAGTACCGTAAGCATATCGAGAAGGACGCGGCCCTGGAACGGCGCTTCCAGTCCATCCTGGTGGCTCCGCCGACGCGGGAACAGGCCGTGGAGATCTTGAAGGGACTGCGCTACAAGTACGAAGAGCATCACCACGTGCGCTACTCGGACGAGGCGCTGCAGACGGCCGTGACCCTGTCGGACCGCTATATCACCGGTCGCTTCCTGCCCGACAAAGCCATCGATGTGATCGATGAAGCCGGCGCCCGCGCCCGCATTGCCACTCTGGTACGGCCGCCGGACCTCAGCAGCGTCGAAAAGGACATCGAAGCGGTCGAGCGCGCCAAAGTCACCGCCGTGGAGCAGCAGCAGTTTGAGGAGGCGGCCGCGCTCAGAGACAAGGAGAAGAGCCTGCGGGCCAAGCTGCAGGAGACCCTGGACCGCTGGGCCAAGGAACGTGCCGATCACGTCGTGACGATCGATGCCGACGACATGCGCCAGGTGGTTGCCAAGATGAGCGGAGTGCCGCTCGAGCGGATCGAGCAGGGCGAGGCAAACCGCCTGCTGGACATGGAGAACAAGCTGCGTGCCAAGGTGGTGGGGCAGGCTGAGGCGGTGGCGGTCATCTGCCGGGCCCTGCGGCGGTCCCGGGCCGAACTGAAGGATCCGCGTCGTCCGATTGGTTCGTTCATCTTCCTGGGGCCGACGGGCGTCGGCAAGACGTACCTCGCCAAGGTGCTGGCTGAGTTCATGTTCGGCGATCCGGACGCCTTGATCCGGTTGGACATGTCGGAGTACATGGAGAAGTTCAACGTCAGCCGACTGATCGGCTCGCCGCCGGGGTATATCGGCCATGACGAGGGGGGGCAGTTGACCGAGCGGGTGCGGCGTCGGCCTTACTCCGTGGTCCTGTTCGATGAACTTGAGAAGGCCCACCCGGACGTGACCAGCGTCCTGCTGCAGATCCTGGAGGAGGGGCAGCTCACCGACAACGTCGGCTACCGGGTGGATTTCCGCAATACGGTGGTGGTGATGACCTCCAATGTGGGAGCCATGGACATTCAGCGGTCTGCCTCCATGGGTTTCGCGGCGGGGGCGGACACCGCGGCGACGGATTACGCTAAACTGAAAGAGCGCCTGGAAGACAGCGCCAAGAAGCACTTCAGGCCGGAGTTCCTGAACCGCGTCGACGAGGTGGTCGTCTTCCGCCAGCTTTCGCGGGATGACCTGCTGCAGGTAGTGGATCTGGAGGTCGAGAAGATCCAGGCCCGTCTGGCGGCGCGGCAGATCGAGCTTGTGCTTGACCCTGCGGCGAGCGCCTTCTTGGTGGATGTTGGCTACCGGCCGGAGTATGGCGCCCGGCAGTTGCGGCGCGCGGTTGAACGCCACATCGAAGACCCGCTGTCCGAGGAGATTCTCAAGGGCACGTACACGGGCCGCTGTCGCATCCATACCGTGGTTGCGGACGGTAAGCTGGTGTTCCAGGCGCGCAAGCTGCCGGCACGCCGGAGCGCCAAGACCAAGGACTGACGTGGCGTTCCAACTGCACATCCGTCAGAACCTGGATTCGGCGCGGGATCATTTCGGCCCCGGCGAAGTGCGCCGCTTCGAGGCCCCGGTTGTCCGCGTCGGTTCGGAGGCGGCCAGCGAGTGCCGGTTGGAGGCGCCTGAGTTTGCGCCGTGTCACCTGCTGCTGCGCTCCGGCGTCCGTACGCAGAACCGGGTCAGTGCCTGCCCGGAAGATGGGGCCACGACCTATTTGAACGGCGAACGGCTGATGGCTCCACGCGCCCTGCGCAGCGGTGACGAACTGCGGGTGGGGCACTGGACGCTGCGCTTCCAGAGCGTCCACGAGGAGGCTGGGCGCAACCGTTCTTTCAACCTGATGTCAGGCCTGGCCAAGGCTGCCATTGCGCTGATCCTCTGCCTCGAGTTCGCCGTGGTCCTCTGGCTGCCCAGGCGGATGCGGGAAGTCGCCATGTGGAAGACACAGATCGAGCAGCACCGCATAGTCGACCTCCTGGAACGGCTGCGCCGAGTCTGCCGCGAGACCCCGGCACCGGGCGATTTTGACCGGGCGCTGAGGCGCGAGATCGCCTTGGAACTCCAGGCGCGGGCCGAGTACGTGGCTCGCTACGGTTCACGCCTCGGACCCGAGCAGACCCGTCTGCTCCATGAGGAACTCACCGACTTCGACCGCCTGCTGAAAGCGTCGACGGCGAAAGCGCTGCCGCCGCCGTTGCCCACCGTGGCGCTGGATGCGGGGATCCGGGCGTTGCTCGAAGAACAGGGGCGGAGGTAGCGCGACATGGATGAATCAAGACTGATCCCCTACGTCAGCCGATTTAAGGGCTGCCGGGTTGGCGTGGTTGGCGATCTCATGCTGGACCGTTACATCTGGGGAACCGCGACGCGCATTTCGCAGGAGGCGCCGGTGCCGGTGGTGCAGGTACGGCGTGAATCTGCGAGCCCTGGAGGCGCTGCCAACGTAGTGCGGAACCTAGTGAGTCTGGGCGCTTCCGCCAAGGCCTTTGGGGTCATCGGCACGGATCGTCATGCGGAAACCTTGCGGGGCTTGCTGACCGCCGCGGGGGCGGATCTGACCGGCGTGGTGACGGCGGCCGACCGGGAGACGACGGTCAAGACGCGGGTGATTGCCGGCAGCCAGCAGATCGTCCGCATCGACCGCGAAGTCACGTCGCCGATCCCCTCGGCCTGCCGCGAGGCGTTGCTGCGAGAGCTCGAGACGGCCCTCACCGCAGGGACGGTGGAAGCGCTGATCCTGGAAGACTACGCCAAGGGGGTACTGGACCCGGCGATGACCCAGCAGATCGTGGCGCTGTGCCACCGTAACGGAGTCTTCGTAACGCTCGATCCTCATCCCGTCAACCATTTCAATGTAAATGGGTTACGACTTATGACGCCCAATCGCTCAGAAGCCTTTGCCTTGGCTGGGATTCCCTACCAGCCCACTCGCCTGCCGCTGGCATCTGACGAGTCCCTGGCGGCGGTCGGCAGGCGCCTGTCCGAACTCTGGGCGCCGGAGTTGTTGCTGGTGACCTTGGGCGGCAGTGGGATGGCCCTGTTTGTGGGCGGCTCCGCGGTGCTCCACATTCCGACCCGGGCCCGCCAGGTTTTCGACGTCTCGGGGGCCGGCGACACCGTGATGGCTGTGTTCGTCTTGAGTCTATTGGCCGGGGCCACGCCGGAGGATGCGGCACGGGTATCGAATCAGGCAGCCGGGATCGTAGTCGGCAAGGTCGGCACGGCCGCGGTCACCGCGGCGGAACTCGAGGCGGAGCTGCGTGACGCAGGACTCCATGACCCCATTGCCGCAGTTCAGGAAGGGGAGTGAGAGGCCATGTCCAAGCGTACGGTCGCCGTGATACCCGCCCGCTACGGTAGCAGCCGTTTCCCCGGCAAGCCGCTGGCTCTGATCGCCGGGCGGCCGATGATTCAGCGCGTCTATGAGCAGGTTGCCGCCTGCCGTGCCATCGACGCGGTGGTGGTGGCCACGGACGACGAGCGCATCCTGGCGGCCGTCGGAGGCTTCGGTGGCGCGGCCGTGATGACCCGCGGCGACCACGCCACCGGGACCGACCGTATCGCCGAGGCGGTCGCAGCCCTGGAGGCGGACCTCATCCTGAATGTGCAGGGCGACGAACCCCTCATGCCGCCCGCCGTGCTCAGCGAGCTGGTGCAGCACATGCGCGGCACGGGCGTCGAGATGGGGACCGCGGCGGTGCCCTTTCGGCTCACCGGTCGGGACCCCGCCGACCCCAACGCGGTCAAAGTCGTGGTTGATGGCCGCGGTTTCGCCCTGTATTTCAGCCGCTCGCTGATTCCGCACTGCCGTTCGGGCGGGGTGGCGGTGGAGCCGCTGTTGCACTGGGGGCTGTATGCCTACCGCCGCGACTTTCTGATGGAGTTTGTGTCCTGGTCGCGAGGCCAGTTGGAGATGTGTGAGATGCTGGAGCAACTGCGGGCTCTGGAGCACGGCGCTCGGATCTATGTCTTGCAGACCGACCACGTCTCGGTCGGGGTGGATGTGCCCGCCGACGTGGCCCAGGTCGAACGCCTGCTCGGCACCGCGGGGAAGATTTGACCTATGGCAACAACTCGATCCTTTGAACTGGTCCGCGGGATACGGGTGGGCGGCGGCGCCCCACCCATCGTTGTGGCAGGGCCCTGTGTGGCAGAGTCGCTGGACATCTGTCGGCGCATTGCCGCCGCGGCGGCAGGTCTGTGCAGAGAGTTGGGCCTGCCCTACATCTTCAAGGCGTCCTTCGACAAAGCCAACCGTACCAGCGGCTCCTCGTTTCGCGGGAAGGGACTGGACGACGGCCTCCGTATCCTCGCCGCCATCAAGGCGGAGTTTGACGTGCCGGTGCTCACGGATATCCATGAGAGTTCGCAAGCCTCAGCGGTGGCAGAGGTAGCGGACATCTTGCAGATTCCCGCGTTTCTGTGTCGGCAGACTGACCTGCTGCTGGCGGCCGGGGAAACGGGGCGGCCCGTCAACATCAAGAAGGGGCAGTTCATGGCCCCCGAGGACATGGGACCGGCGGTGCGCAAGGTCGAGCAGACCGGGAATACGCGCGTCCTGCTGACCGAGCGCGGGTCGACCTTCGGCTACCATAACCTCGTGGTCGATATGCGGTCACTGGTGATCATGGCCGAGCTTGGCGTGCCGGTGATTTTTGACGGCACCCACTCGGTGCAGCTTCCGGGGGGGGCAGGGGGCAGTTCCAGCGGACAACGGCAGTTCATCGCGCCCTTGGTTCGGGCGGCGGCCGCGGTAGGGGTTGACGGTCTGTTCCTGGAGACGCATCCGGAGCCGGCCAAGGCTCTTTCCGACGGGGCTAACTCGCTTTCACTTGAAGAGCTTCGCCACATCCTCACCTCGTTCAAGGCCATTCATGAACACGCCCACCCCGGCTGAGCGCATCCGTGCGCTGCTTCTGGACATCGACGGCGTCTTGACCGACGGCCGCATCGGCTATGGCGCCGACGCGGCCGAGGTCAAGTTCTTCGATGTTCGCGACGGCCTTGGCATCAAGCTGCTGCAAGCCGCCGGGATCAAAGTGGGCGTGTTGAGTGGTCGCGCCAGCCAGGCGAACCGCCAGCGGGCGCAGGAGTTGCGCTTGGACGTGGTGATCGAGGGGCAGTCCGATAAGCTTGCCGGGCTCGGGAAAGCACTGGCAGAACTGGGGGTCGCGGCCGAGGAATGCTGTTATGTCGGGGATGATCTGATCGATGTTCCGGTACTGCGGCGAGTCGGGCTGGCGGTAGCCGTGGCTGACGCCGCCGACGAAGTGCGTGCGGCCGCTCACCTGGTGACCCGTCACAGCGGCGGCCGGGGCGCCGTACGGGAAGTTGCGGAGTGGCTACTGAAGCAGACTGGTCGCTGGCAGGAGGTCGCCCAACGGTATGAGCTCTGACGCCAGGTCGGGACTAGCGGCACGAACCAAGGCGCGGCCGAGCGGCTGGCTGGGCCGTGCGCCTGTCGTGCTCTGGGCCGTCGGCGCCTTGGCCTGTGCCGGTATCGATTTTCAGCAGGGAGCCGTCGTCACCCTGCAGGGCTTCAAGACTCAGGGGCGGGCAGAGAATGGGGCTCGCTGGCGCCTGCAAGGCGAGTCGGCAGTCATCCGAGGTGCGGTCTATGAGCTTGTCGGGGTGACCGTGCATCTTGATCTGGAGGATGGCAGGACGGCCAAGATCACCTCCCGCGCCTGCGTCTACCACCAGGATAGCGGGTTGGTCGAAAGCCACGACGCGGTGCGCATGGAGAGCGGCGAGACCTCCCTGTACGGCGTGGGGTTCGACATGCTGATGTCGGAACGTCGGCTGCGCGTCCGCGATGAGGTCAGAATGGAGATTGGCGGAGTCGGAGGCAGCCTGAACTCGTTCGGGCCGACGGCGACCGAGAAGCGGCGGCCGGGCGCGGACGCGCCGGTGCCAAAGTCCCAAGTACCGTAGTGGGCTGGCGTGTGCCAGGAACGAAGGCAGCCACGGCCAGAGAGCGCAGCGGAGAGAAGATAATGAACAACCCGGCATGCCTCGGGTCGAAACGGTTGATGAAGCGATTCTGTAGATGGTATGGTGGGCTGGTATTGCTCGGCTCGGCGCTTGGCGGTCTGGCCCAGGAAGCGGTGGTCAAGACGCCCCCGGCGCCCAAGGGTACGACCCTTTCTACCGCCAGCGGCGGGAAGCTGATGATCAATGCCAAGAGCGTTCTGTATGACTTTGCCAAACGCCTGGCCACCTTCGAGACCAACGTCAGCGTCACCGACGCTCAGATCCTCCTGAACGCAGACCGCATGGACGTCTTCCTGACCGCCGAGAATAGCGTGCAACGCATCGAGGCCTTGGGCAATGTCGTCATCCGGGAACTGGGAACCGCCAAGAAAGCCACCGCGGGCAATGGGATCTATGATACGGTAGCGGACAGCGTGCTGCTGACCGACAAGCCGTACCTAGAGGACCGGGACCAGGGGTTCTTCACCAAAGGCGCGGAGCGTATCATTTACTTCCGCTCCAAGCAGCAGTTCAAGGCCGAGGGTGACAATATGCAGATCGAGTTCGGCATCCCGGCGGACCGCGCCCACTCGACCGATGACGTCTTTCGTCTGAGTGAGAAACCCAAGGACGGGGCCGTGGAAAAGAAGGATGGGACGGCAGCGAAGAAGGAGGTCCCAGCTCCATGACTGCGGATGGGCCACTGCTGGAGACGCGGGACCTGGTTAAGGCCTATCGTGGTCGACGTGTGGTAGACCGTGTTTCTCTGACGGTCGGTGCCGGGGAAGTGGTTGGGCTCTTGGGGCCCAACGGCGCCGGCAAGACCACGACCTTCTACATGATCGTCGGGATGATCCCTCCCAACGCCGGCAGCATTAACTTCCTGGGCCAGGACGTCTCGCGCCTCGCCATGTATGAGCGTGCCCGCCTGGGGATGGGTTACCTGTCACAGGAGCCCTCCGTGTTTCGCAAACTGTCGGTGCAGGACAACATCATGGCCGTGCTTGAGACCCTGGAGCTGACGGCTACTCAGCGTGAACACCGTTTGCAGGACCTGCTCAACGAACTGCAACTGACCCCCCTGGCTCGGCAGAAGGCGATGACGCTGAGCGGCGGCGAACGCCGTCGGCTGGAGATCACGCGCGCCCTGGCCACAACCCCACGCTTCATCCTGCTCGACGAGCCCTTCAGCGGCATCGACCCGATCAATGTCTACGAGGTGCAGAAGATCATTGCCTATCTCCGAGACCGCGGACTGGGCATTCTCATCACGGATCATCAGGTCCGCGAAACCCTGGCTATCGTGGACCGCGCCTACCTCATCTGCAGCGGACAGATCCTGGTGCATGGGACCAGTGATTTTCTGGTGAACGATGAACAGGCGCGACGCGTCTACCTGGGGCCGCTTTTCACCAGCTGACCGGTGCCGTCAACGCAACCACCCGAAGAACGAGAGTCAAACCCACGAAAGGAGTCATCATGGAGATCATCGTAAGCGGACGTCAGTTCGAGGTTGAAGAAACGCTGCGGGCCTACGTTGAGGAGAAGGTCGGGAAGCTGGCCACCGAGTACAACAAACTCACCACGGCACGCCTGGTGCTGAGCGAGGAACGCGGTCGGCACATTGTCGAGGGGCACGTCAGCGGCAAACACCTCACCCTCAATGCCACGGGCCGTTCGCATGTCGCCGCCGAGGCGATCGAGGAGGTCTTCGAGAAGCTCGAGCGCCAACTGCGTAAGCACGTCGATCGCCTGCATGAACACCGCAGCATTCCGCTCTCTGAAGCGGAGTTGCGCGACCTGGAGGCGGCGGCGGCGAAGGCTGACGCGAGCGAAAAAAGCGAGTGAAGGCAGAAGCCAGGCGCCGAGGGCAGCCCCGGCGCTTTCATGACCCCCAGGTGTTGCAGCCTGGCGGCGTTTCGAGGGAAGGATGAGCGGATGTCTGACGACCACGGCAAGTCCGTCCGGGCGGCGCCGCCGGCCTGGCGGCGGCCCTCGTGGGATGAGTACTTCCTGAAGCTGGCCATGCTTGCCTCCGAGCGCGCCACCTGCCCCCGCATGCATTGTGGCTGTGTCCTGGCTCGCGACCGGTTCGTGCTCGCGACGGGCTACAACGGCTCGCTGCCAGGGACTCCACACTGCGACACCGACGGCTGTATCGTGGTCAACGATCACTGCGTGCGCACCAACCATGCCGAGATCAACGCCATCTGCCAGGCGGCACATCACGGCATCGACCTGTCGGGCGCCACCGCCTACGTCACCAACATGCCCTGTACCGCTTGCGCCAAGGCTCTCATCGGCGCTGGGGTCTGCCGGGTTGTGGTGTTTAGCGATTTCCATGAGACCCTGGCGGAGAGGTTCTTCGCCGAAAGCCGGATCTGCCTGGACCGCCTGCCGATGCCGGAGCGTGAGATTCACTACGACTTGGAGCAGTACAGCAGTGCCCGCCCCTGCGAGCCGGCTGGCGAGCCCTGAACTCAGGCATGCATTATGGTGCGATTCCGCGCCCAAGACACCCCGAACCAGCCGGGGGTGTACATCTTCCGCAACGCCACCGGCCAGGTTATCTACGTCGGTAAAGCGCGTTCCCTGCGCAAGCGTCTGGCGACGTATTTTCAGCCGTCGCGAAACCTCCAGGCAGACGCCAAACTGCGGGCGCTGATTCACAGCATTACGGCCTATGAGACCATCGAGGTCGCCAGCGAAGCCGAGGCGCTGCTCCTGGAATCGCGCTTGATCAAGCAGTATGACCCCCGGTATAACGTTGAACTGCGAGACGACAAGCGCTTCCTGCACGTGTGCGTTGATCCCTCTGAACCCTTTCCGCGGCTTGTTTTGGTGCGTATTCGTAAGGACGACAAACGCTTGTACTTCGGGCCGTTTCCGCGGGCCGGGGTCCTGCGTCAGACCGTAGACTTTCTCTGTCGGCGCTTCGGCTTGCGCGCCTGTAAGGTACGCGAGCCGGGTGCCGAGGCCCGCAGGCATTGCCATGATCACCTCATCCGGGATTGCCTCGGTCCGTGTACCGGCGCCGTGACCCACGAGCTGTACGGGGAGAAGCTTGAAGCGGCGCTGGAGGTATTGCGCGGCAATTGCCGGACCGTAGTGGCAGAACTGAAAGCGCAGATGACCAAGGCGGCCCTCGCCAAGCGCTTTGAGCAGGCGGCCGAAGTACGCGACGTCATCGAGAACCTGGAGTCGGTGTGCGCTCCGACGCGGCGCTTTGCCCGGGCTACCATCGAGGATCGCGAGCGCCGCAGCGATGAGGCGGTCGCGGCCCTGCAAGAGGCGCTGCAACTATCGTGTGCCCCGGCGGTGATCGAGTGCTTTGACCTCTCCAATATCGGCGGCCGACTGGCGGTGGGAAGCATGGTCTGCTTTCGGGGCGGCAAGCCAGCCACCAGCGACTACCGCCGCTTCCGCATCCGCTCTGAGGATGCCACGGACGACACGGCCATGATGCGCGAAGTCGTGGCGCGGCGCTACGAACGCATCCGGCGCGAAGCACGACCCATGCCAGACCTGATCGTCGTCGATGGAGGTATCGGGCAGTTACACGCGGCCGCCCAGGCGCTGGAGCAGGTCGGTGCCGGGCCGGTCGCCCTGATCGGGTTAGCCAAACGCCGGGAGGAAGTCTTCATGGCGGGGCGTACGGACACGATCCTGCTACCGGCGCACCACCTCGGACTGCGCCTGTTGCAGGCCTTGCGTGACGAAGCGCACCGGTTTGCCATCTCCTACCACCGCGCCCTGCGCCAACGCCGCATCGCCGACTCCGCTCTGCTCGAGATCGAGGGGGTCGGAAAGCGCCGCTGCGCGGACTTGCTGCGCGCGCTTGGCTCAGTGCGCCGAATCCGTCAATGCACGGCCGCCGAGATTGCCGCGGCGGTACCGGGTCTCGGTCCGGCGCTGGCCCAGCGCATCCGCCGCCATTTCGAGGATGCGCAGGAGCCGGAAGGGGTCGGGTGATACGCTCGATATTCCATAGGCCCCAGGCACAAGTGAGCTCCGTAGGGGTTTGCTG
>CAIZKT010000631.1:0-7599 GCA_903933565.1 uncultured Victivallales bacterium
ACCCAGGGCGTTGCCCTGGGCTGGTATAGAGCGCCCCTTTGGGGCTGAATACCTCGGCCCATCCTTATTGCACAGGTCGTTACTTCTTGCGGAACTGAGCGTACTTGATGTACATGGTAGGGACGACGCCCAGGGTCAGCACGGTGGCCACCAGCATGCCGAAGATGACGGTCAGCGACATGGACTGCCACCACTGACTGGAGTCGGTGTTGTACTGCCACTTCAGGCTGCGGAAGTCCCAGTTCAGCTTCAGCGCCATGGGCACCAGGCCGAGGATGGTGGTGATGGCGGTGAGCAGCACCGGGCGGAAGCGGATCATGGAAGCGCTGATGACGGCCTCGCGGGAGGGGATGCCGCGGCGCTCATGTTGGGCGATGGCATCGAGGAGCACGATAGCGTTGTTGACCACGACGCCAGCCAGCGAGATCACGCCGATGCCGGTCATGATGATGCCGAAGGGGTCACGCATGACCACCAGGCCGATCATAACGCCGATGAGAGAGAGGATGACGGAACTCATGATGATCGCCGGCACGACCACGGAGTTGAATTGCAGGACAATGATGATGAGGATGATGAAGAGCGCCACCAGAAAGGCCTTGCCGAGGAAGGCCTTGGCGGCCTCCTCTTCTTCAGCGGCGCCGCCGAAGCGGTAGGAGATGCCCGGTGGGAAGGGGTAGCGGCGCGCCTGGTCCTGGAAGGCTTTGCGGACGTCGGCGTCGCGGCGCAGGCCGGGCTGGACTTCGGCCGAGGCGTTGACCACGCGATGGGTGCCGATGTGCTTGATGGTGACCGGGCCGGGAACCAGATTGGGGGCGGCCACGCTGCTGATGGGCACCCCGCCGCCGGCGGACATGGGGATGGTCAGGTTGCGCAGGCGGGTCGTATCGAGGCGGTAGGGTTCCGGCACGCGGAGCCGGATGTTCTGCTCGTCCTTGCCGTGCCCGTACTTTCCGGTTTCGAGCCCGCCGACGGCGACCTGCAGGATGCTGCTGATGGTGGCCTGTTCCAGTCCGAGTGAGCCGGCCCGGTCCCTGGCGACGCGCCATTCGAAGGTGGGCTGAGCCGTGGCGGCATCGTCGGTGGCCTTCACCGTGCCGGGGGTGCGGCTGATGAGCTGCTTCATGTCGGCGATGACGCGGGTCATCTCGCCCAGGTCTTCGCCGAGGATGTCGATGGAGACCGGGGCGCCGGTGGGCGGGCCCTCCTGCGGCCGGATGACGTCGAAGTCAGCGCCAAACAGCGGGTAGGTCAGGCGTCGGCCGGTGCGGTCCAGTCCCTCGAGCCGCAGCCGCATCTCTCGCAGCGTCGCGGTGCTGAGTTCGGTGCGCTGTTCGCTGTCCTTGAATTCGACCTGGATGGTGATGGGGCCGACGTTCTGTTCGGACATGGCATCCGCGCCGCCCACCCCCTGCAAGCCCACCGAGATACTGGCGTACTTCAGGTTCTGCACCGGTTCCGGGAAGGGCGAGCCCGCGGGGCCGCCGAAGAGCCGTTCCTCCAGTTGTCGGCAGAGGCGGTCGGAATCGTTCAGGGAGATGCCATCGGGGGGCTTGACGCTGCCCGTCACATTCTTCGGATCGACCGGTGGGAAGAGCTCGACGCCACAGTTGAAGGTAGCGAAGAGGACGATGCTGAAGAGCATGATGACGACGACGGTGGTGAGGGTCCAGTTGGGCCGGTCGACCATGAACTCGAGGAACGGCTGGTACTTGCGCACCAGCCAGTAGGTCGGCCGCAGCGTGTCCGGGTCGATATCGGTGCGGGCGCCGGGTTTCAGGCGCATGGTGAAGGCAGCCATGGTGGGGTTGATGACCAGGGCGACGAACAGGGAGCAGAGCATGACGATGATGACGGTGCGCGGCAGGTAGCTCATAAATTGGCCCATGATGCCGGGCCAGAACAGCAGCGGCACGAAGGCGCCCACGGTGGTGAGGGTGGAGGTGATCACCGGCCAGGCCACTTCGGTGGTGCCGATGTAGGCCGCCTCAGCCCGCGGTTTCCCCATGGAGTAGTGCCGGTAGATGTTCTCGATGATCACGATGGCGTTGTCCACCAGCATGCCCAATGCCATGATCAGCGAGAACAGCACCATCATGTTCAAGGTCTCACCGCTGGCCTGCAGGATCATGATGGACATCAGCATGGAAAAGGGGATGGCGCAGGCTACCAGCAGCGAATTCAGCGCCCCCATGCCGATGAAGATGACGATCACCACCAGGATCAGCGCCGTGCCGATGCCATTCTCGAGGTCCCCGACCATCGCCTCGACGTCCTTGCTGCGGTCGAGGCCCTTGATGATGCGGACGGTGTCGGGCAGCGCCTGGCGGTCGATCACCGCATCGATGCGCCGACAGAGCTCGAGGACGTTGATACCGGTGCGCTTGGTGATGTGTAGACTGACCGAGGGGCGCGGCGTCACGCGGCCATCCGCCCCGGGCGCGGTGAAGTCGAGGAAGCGGGCCCGCGAGGTCTCATCCGCGAAGCTGGGGTAGACCACGGCCACGTCGCGCATGTAGACCGGCGTTCCCTCGCGCGAGAAGCCGATGACCAGGTTGTAGATCTCGGCGGGGTCACGGAATTCACCCGGCACCCGCATGGCGATGCGGCTGGAGGCGCTGTCGAGGCTGCCCGCGGTGACGTTGCGGTTGGTGCCGCGCAGAATCGCCTGGACCTGGGCCAGCGAGAGGTTGTAGAAATGCAGGCGTTCCGGGTCCGCCTCGATGACGATCTCGCGCTCACGGGCGCCGACGATGTCGACGTCCAGGATGCCGGGGATGAGCTTGATCTCGTCCTGGAGGTTTTCGGCCAGGTCGTGGAGTTCGCTGATGGCGACCTTGCCGGTGCCCACCAGATTGTAGATGCGGACGGGGAAACTGGTGACGCTGAACTCCTTGACCACCGACTCGTCGGCCTCGGGCGAGACGTCCGGCTTGGCCTGGTCAACCGCATCGCGGACGCGGCGAAGGGCGGTTTCGGTATCGACGTCCGGGTGGAACTCCAGGCTGATGACCGACATCGAGTCCAGCGAGGCGCTGCGCATCTCCTTGAGGCCTTCCGTGCCATCCAGTTGCGTCTCGATGGGGATGGTGATGCCGCGCTCGACATCGACCGGATTGGCGCCGCTCTGGAAGGTGCTGACGATGACGAAGGGGAACTTGACGTCAGGGAAGTCCTCGCGGGGCATGGTGATGTAGCTGATGGTGCCGATGACCACGGTGGCGACGCAGAGCACGACCACGCCGACGTGATGCGAGATGGCGAACTCGGTCATCTTCATCGCGGCGCCTCCCCGGCGGGCGTCGCGGCAGCGGGCGCGCCGCGCTCGGGGGCGGGCACCGGCGTCAGCTCTCGGACTTTGCCATCGGCGACGACGACGCGGACTTCTTCGCCGTCCACGATGCCCTTGGCCCCCGAGACGACGAGCTGGTCGCCGGGGTTCAGGCCGCCGCGAATCAGCATCTCGTCGTTCTGAATGCTGAGGGGCTCGATGTCGCGGACGCGGGCGAAGGCGCGGCCCGCGACCGTCTCCACCACCAGCACCCGCGGGCCGACCTCGGCGACCTGGAGGGCCTTGACTGGGATGACGATGGCCTGGTCGTAGCGCAGGAAGGAGAGCGTCGCCCGGCCGATGATGCCGGCCTTGAGGGCGTTGCCGGGGTTCAGCAGCCGCAATTCGACGCGGAAGGTATTGCTGGTAGGGCTGGCGGCTTGGGCGACCCGCTGAATGATGGCGGGCAGCTCGATGCCGGCATAGGTGCTGCCGGTCAGCTTGGGCAGGCCGGGAATGGTAAGGCTGGCCTTGAGGTCCTGGACCGCCCCCGGCATGGCCTGATCAATGTACTTCTGCACCAGGGGGCTGGAGGTGTCCAGCAGGGGCGCATAGCGGTCGGGCACGTCGACGGCGGCGCGCAGCCAGGTGAGGTCGTAGAGCCGACCCAGGGGTTGCCCGGGCGATACCACTTCGCCCACCTCCACCAGGCGCTCCTCGAAGCGTCCGGCGAAAGGTGCCCGCAGAAGAGTCTTGGCCAGGGTGACCTGCAGCGTCTCGACCTGGCGCTCGGCCTCCAGGGCCAGGCCGCGGTTCAGCGCCAGGGTCGCCTCGGCCTGGGTCACGCCAGCGGCAGCGGCCTGGACCGTCAGCACGGCGCGCTCAATCGCATCCTCGGCCTTGGCCAGGCCCAGCCGGGCAAGCTCCTTGGCATTCTCGGCGCGGTCGAAATCGGCCTGGGTGGCGATGGCGGCGGCGGCCAGTGTTGTGCTGCGGCTGAACTCCTTGGTAGCCAGCGTCAAGGCGGCGCGGGCGGTCTCGCGTTCGAGGGTGAGGGCGGCGGCGTTCTTCTCAGCCTGAGCGAAGGCGAGCCGAGCCAGGTTCAGGTTCTGCTCGGCGACGGCAACGGTCAGCTTGGCCGAGGCGTGACGCGCCTCCAACTGGCGCCGTTGGGCCTCGAGGTCGTTGGAGTTGAAGCGGACGACCTCCTGGCCGGCCTCGACGGCTGCACCTTCCTCAACCAGCCAGGCGTCGAGTCGGCCAGCCAGCTCGGAGCTGAGGGTGGCCGAGCGGTCGGCCTCGAGCCGGGCTGGCAGCTCGAGCCGTTCCCAGTACTGCCGCGGCGCCACCGCCAGCGTGGCGACACCCTTGAGCTCCTTCGCGGGCGCCAGCATGGGCGCCGGTTTACGGGCAAGCAGCACGCCGATCAGGACCACGATCAGTAAGCCGAGGGCGACCGTGACCGACCAGGCCAGCGTCTGGGTGCGCCGGGCCGAGCGCGGAGCGCCGCGGCTCGGCGGGGCCGACGGGGTGACAGAAGACGGGCCAGCCGCGGCTGCGGCAGGCGCTGCGGGCGTGTCAGACATAGCATGGCTCTCCCCGCTAACCAGGCCGGGGGCGGTCGACGCTGTAAAGTCCAGCCAAGCCCCCGGCCGAAGCAAGTAATGTGATACCCGGACAGCGCTTGGCAAGCACCACGCGGCTATCGCCGGGGCTGTTTCAAGAAAGAGACTTGCGCTGGATCTGGCAGGCGTCTGCCATGGCCCCGCTTGCCTCCCTGGAGCCCGCGATGCCATCCCATCGACTACGCTCAGGGCCTTCGACCGCCGCAGTCGAAAGAGTCCGGGCGCTGCCCGAACTCAGTCCCATACCGCGCCGGCCGACAGGCCAAGCTTTGGACTGCTGTGGCTTGACACAGCTTTGCGCCCCCACAGTACAGCTTGACGCCGGTGCGGCCCGGCGGGGCTTCCGAGCGCTTCTCTACCGTGGCGGACCGCCTGGTGGCCAGGCGGCAGACTCCACTGAGGCGTTCATCCTACAGATCGTACAACGGCGGCGTCCGCACCACGGCCGGAGAACTGGCCAGAAAATCCTCCATGCGCCGCATCAGCGTTGCCGTGTCACGCAGGTGGCGAACCTGCCCGGCCAGGAGGTGACCATAGACGAAATTACGGGAGTACCAGCCCGTAAAATGCTTCAACTGCAACGCCAGCCGCTCGGGCGGGAAGTCCTCCTGCATGTAGGCCGCCAGGCGGCGCCAGACAGCACTCACCGCCGGCGGCTCGTACCCCGCGCCGTGCCGCCAGGCGGCAAAAACCCACGGCCTGACCACGGCCATACGCCCCAGCATCACCCCGGCGCAGTCGGCAAAATACTCCGGGTGCGCGGCCAGCGTCTCAGGACCCGTAATGTCGCCGTTGGCCAGCACAGGAATGCCAGCCGCAGCGCAAATCCACGGCAACAGATCATGCCGCGCCGGCCGGGTCAGGCGGTCCACCGCAAAACGCGGGTTGACCGTGAGGCTATCCACGCCGGCAGCACGGATGCGCCGCAGCCGGTCCAGCAAGCGCTCGCGCCAGTGCGCCTCGGGCGCCCGCCCCAGCCGGATCTTGACACTCAGCGGACCGCTCCAGGCCCGACGCACCGCGCCCAGAACCGCGTCGAGACGGGCGCCGTCCTCAAATAGGTCCGCGCCCCCGCCGATGAAGCGAACACCCGCCGCGGGGCAGCCACAGTTGATGTCCAGGCCGTCCGGGGCACAGGGCCGCAAACGGTCGACGATCTGCTCGATGCGCCGTGCGTCGCGCAGCAGCAACTGGTACACCACCCGCCCATCGCCGGGGCGACGCCGGAGGTAGGAGGAGTCCGGACGCTCCACCAGCAGGCGCGTGCCGGCCAGCATCTCGGTGTAGACCAGGTCGCAACCGCCCAACTCGCCCAGAAGCCGCCGGAAGGCGCTGTGCGTCAGCCCTGCCATCGGCGCTGCCACCAGCAGGGGCAGGCGCTGAGACTCGGGCGCCAGAGGATGTGGGGCGTAGGGGGGCATGATGACCTGAGAGCGGCCTGAGACAGCTTCCTCATTTCCCCCAGCACTCGAACCTGGCGTCGCGGATTTCAGGCCCGCAATGTATCACGTTACCGGATCGCCTCAAGACGAGACCCCAAACCCCGACGCACCCGGCCGCGCCGGAAGACGAAGCCCTGGCCGCAGTCCACGCCGCCTTGCCCCGCCCTCAAGCACGGCTATCTTGCGCTTCAGCGCCGACCCGCTGGCGTGAGGCCGAGGGTCCCGCCGAGCCAACTTCAGGAGAACACCCATGCGAGAAGCCCGCATTGCGCTTGCCGTAGCCCGTCGGGTGACGGACAAGGACGACCCCGGCCCGATTCTGGCCAAGGCCAAGGAGCAGATTGCCCGCGCCGCCCGGGACCGCGCCGATCTGGTACTCTTCTCCGAGGTCTTCGCCACCCCGGCTCGCGAGTGCTCGGTCAAGGCGGTGACAGAGGCGTCCCAGACCGTCCCCGGGCCCGTGTCCGAGGAACTCGCGGCGGCCGCCCGTAAGCATGGGCTCTATGTCGCCTTCGGCATGTACCGCCAGGATGGACCGCGGGTCTACAATAGTCTGGTCCTGCTCGACCGCGCCGGAAAGCTGGCCTGGACCTACGACAAGACCACGCCGATGGCCGAAGAGATGATCAAGGGCGGCATCACCCCGGGAGCCGCGCCGACCGCCTTCGATACCGACTTCGGCCGGATCGGCGCCGCGATCTGCTTCGATATCAACTTCCTTGAACTCGGAGAGTTGTACCAGCGCCAGAACGTCGAACTGCTGCTGTTCTCGTCCGCCTTCCCCGGCGGGCGTCTCCTGGACCACTGGGCCATCCGCTACGGCCTGGCCGTAGCCGGCTGCACCTGGTACCCCGACAACCGCGTCATCGACTGCACCGGCGCTACGGTCGGCCGCACCAGCGACATCCTCCCCTGCACCACCACCACGCTCAACCTCAACCGCCGCGTGGTCCACATGGATGGCAATATGGGCAAGATCGAGAAGATGCTGGCCAAGTACCCCGGCGACGTGCGGGTCGAGGACATGCGCCTGGAAGCTACCTGCGTCATCACCAGCCTCAAGAAAGGCCTGGAGGTGGACGAACTGATCCGCGAGTTCGAGGTGGAACGCTTGCCGGACTACTTCGACCGCGTGCGGCAGGTGCGCAGCCGTCAGGGTGGCATGGGACTGCCGACCTGACTTCAAATCACCACACCCAGGACACGAGACCGCAGATCGGAAAGCACACGTCTGAACTCCAGTCACAGCGATAGATCTCGT
>CAIZKT010000632.1:0-3662 GCA_903933565.1 uncultured Victivallales bacterium
AGCGTAAACTTCAGCGCTGCTCCCAACGGCCGCCTCGTCGGGTCGACCCAGCAGGTAATCCTCGCGGGCGACGCTACGACCCCGGTGGCGGCAGTCCCCGCCGCGGGCTACCTCTTCGACCGGTGGAGAGACGGGGTGATCGCCAACCCGCGCGTGGTAGCCAACGTGGCCACGAACCTGGCGCTGACCGCGCTCTTCCAGCCTGCCGCCGCCCTGCGCGACGGAACCTACCTGGCCACAGTGACCGCCGCAGAAGCCGCCGCGGGCCATGGCCTCTGGGACTTCACTGGGCACTACGAGGTCGACGCCTGCGGCTACCTGCTGTCCCTTGACTTGCTGCACGACGGCCGCGGCCGCGTCAGCGGCAGCGGCAGCCTGACCGTGGCCTCAGCACTCATCCCCCTGGCGCCGAGAGGGGCTGTCCGCGGCGGGGACGGAGTCGCCACCCTCGCCCTATCGGCAGACGGTCGCCCGTTGCCGCCGGGACCGCCCGCAGCAGCGGCTTTGCGCCTGACCCTCGGCCTGGACCCGGCCGCCCGGGCGCTGGCCGGCCCGGCGGCGCTGCGTCTGCGCACGGGTGCGGCCCCCGCGATCACCTCAGAACCGTGTACCCTCGCCCTATCGGCTCCCATGGACGGCAGCTTCGTCCTGCGGCTTGACCTGGCCTGCGCCGGCCCAAGCGTGAGGGGCACGGCCGAACTACGGCTGAGCAACGGTGTGGCCTACCCGCTCGTAGTCAGGAGAGGCCATGCTAAGGGGGGCGCCGCACTGCTGACCCTCGCCGGCGATCAAGCGCAACCCGCGGCCCGGGGACTGCATTTCACACTGACAGTCACACCCCTGGAAGGCGGCACGGCCCGCATCGACGCTCTCACCGCCCAAGCCCTCGGGATGGCCCTGGCCTGGTGAGGCGGCACGGCCGCCGCTTGTATGAGACTTGCGGGCGGTCTTCGTTCCGAGTCCAGCCTCCTCCTGTGAAACTGTCTGGCAACCGTTTGGAGGACAGTCGTTAGTGATGTTGCATGGCGAGCTTTCTGTGAACGGTAAACACTGCCTGCGACCTCGCACGGTCGGGGGGAGTAAACTCCTGTGCGGGCTTGCCTGTGAGGGCGTCCCAGTGCTGTGACCACGCGTGCGAGAGACCACGCTCCTGTGCGGGGTAGACCACCAGTGTTGTTTCGGCCATGAGACGCAGGCAGTGGGAGACTTTTCCGTTCATCGGGTTGTTGGTTGCTTGGCATCGGCAGGGCGGGGTTCCCGGCTTCGGTGAGCGTCGGAACAGAGCGGATCTCAGGCTGTCCTGGACTGCGGCGGTTCGGCCTCCTTCAGTTCCATGCCCAGCTTGGCGGCTCGCCGCTGCAGATTGCGGATCTGCATCTCGCGCAGCTTCTGGTCGTACTCCGAGCCGTCCAGATAGCGGTAGCGCTCGCCGGTGGTGACCATCGTATAGAAGATCTCGGCCAGTTTGCGGGCCGTTGAGACGATGGCGTGCTTGGTGCCGTTCCTGGAGCGCATGCGGCGGTAGAACTCGCCCAGTGGCGTATCGTTGTGCTTGAGACTGGAGGCTGCCTGCCGGAAATAGCGCCCGGCCCGGTTGGCGGTCCCGGCAGTCCTGGCCGAGGCAATGATCCTGCCGCCGCTGATCCGGGCGGTTGGCGACAGCGAGAGCCAGGAGGTGAAGTGTTTGGCGTTTTCCCACCGCGAGAGGTCCAGTCCGACCTCCGAGAGGATGCCGGTCAGGGTTGTGGCGCTCAGCCCCGGAATGTCCCCCAGCGGCACGCCGTAGAGTCTCTGAACCAGGTGCACGGCATCGAACTCCGGCGCATGCTGGTGGCTGTTGCGCCTCAGATCGGTGGAGACCAGTTCGGCCTCGCCGATGTCTGTATTCCTGGGCTGGAGCCCGCCCATGCGCTGCTCGATCTGAGCGTCCAGCGTCGCGATCTCCGACTCGGTGAACCGCAGATGCCTCAGCGCCGAGGCGACGATCAGAACCAGTTCCTCGCGGAAATCTCCCCGAAGGGCTTCGGCGAGCTCCGATTCGGTGGCCTTCACGCGCGGGTCGCGGAAGCGGGCGAGGCGGACCGGATTGCGTTCGCCCTGAACGATGGCTTCCAGAATGGCAGTGCCAGTCTTGCCAGTGATGTCCGAGACGGCTTTGTGCAGAAGCACGTTCATCTCGTGCAGCGCCTTTTGGATCTGCTTGACGCAGCGCGACCACTGATCGATCAGCCGGTCGCGGTAGCGCCACAGGGAACGGATCGCGCAGACGTCGTTGGCCGGACGGAACGAGCGGCGCATCAGCCCGTAGCTGTGGAGGCGCTGGATCCACTCGCAGTCCAGCCGGTCGGTCTTCGGCCGGCCCGGCACCCGCCTGATGTAGCGCGCGTTCACCAGCCACACGTCCAGGCCCGCCTCTTCCAGAATCTGGTACAGCGCGATCCAGTACACTCCGGTGGACTCCATCGCCACGGTCGTCACGCCGCGTTCCTTCAGCCAGTCCCTGATCGCCAGCAGATCGCAGGTCAGAGCCCCGAAGCGACGCACCCGCTCCGCCGCGTCCCCGCCGCTGTACGGCACACACACCCAATGCTCTTCGCTGCCCACGTCGATGCCGGCCGCATGGCTGCTGATGCGGCTCAGGCCGTCCTCGTATCTGACCTTGACCTCGGACCCTGCGCTTGACTTCCCGCTCCCGCGCGTTCTCTTTGCCGTCGACATGGCCTGTCTTCCTTCTTCTGGGGTTTACGGACAGCGGGACGATAGGCCATGTCGCTTCGCCTTCCAGACTGGACGCACACCCGAATCTGCACACTGCTCCTGTCCGCAACTCCTGGGACGGGAGCCGTTGACGCCTGGCTGCCGCCGTGTTTCTTTCGGGTCGTGACCGGCCGCCGGCCGCGGCCGGAGGGGCGCTCCTGTGAAACTCGACCTCAGTCGCGCGGGGGGCTCTGAGGTAGTGGCGGGTGCCCCCACCCGCCAGCCGCGTGAGGGCACGCGGCAGTACTCCCAAGCAGAGTTTCATCCTGACATGATCGGGCGGCCGTGGCGCCCGCTTGGTGCTTAAGGCTATCTGGGGGACACGCTCAAGCGTGAACTCTGAACCCGCAACTCCTGCAGTCTCGCCTTGGTATGCCCGGCGCCAGCCGGTGGCTTTGCGGGAGCCGGCCACCCCGGCTCCGCTTGACGCGGCGGTCATGGTCGGACAGGTTAGGGGTGGCGGCGGCGAGCGGAGCGTAGTCCCGATCAGGCACGACGGAAGGGCGCGGCAATGACATCCCTGGGTTTCACGCGGCTGGCGACGGTCTGTCTGGCGGCCTGCGGCACGGCGGCTCTCGCAGCCGAGGCTCCCGGTCTCACGGTACGGGACGGGCGGCTCTACCGCGAGGGCAAGCCCTACCGCGCGATTGGCGTCAACTACTGCGATCTCTTCCAGGAACTGATCGCCAACCCCGATGAACAGCGCACCCTGCAGGGGCTGCGCTTCCTCGGCCAGCAGCAGATCCCCTTCGTCCGCTTCTGGGCCTGCGGTTTCTGGCCCAGCGACTGGGACCTGTACTTCAGCGACAAGGCCGAGTGGTTCCGCCGTCTGGATCGGGTGGTGAAGACGGCCGAGGAAGCGGGCGTGGGCCTCATTCCCAGCCTGTTCTGGCGCACCGAGACCT
>CAIZKT010000633.1:0-10809 GCA_903933565.1 uncultured Victivallales bacterium
CTGGAGTTGACCGCCGCGGCCGACGTGGACGGCCAGAAGTTCGACGGCATCGACTACTTCCTGTTTCTGCCCCACACCAATCCCGAGGCCAGCGACTCGGAACTGATGACGATCGCCTCCAGTTCGGCAAAGCCCTGCCCCCGGCCGCTGCAATCGCGGGCTCCCTGCTCGAGCAGAAACTGCCGCAGCCGCGCCGGGTCTTCCATGATGATGCAGCCCTGTCCCTGCCCGGCCGCAAAGGCGCGAAAGGCGGCCAGGAAGGCGGACTCGGAGATGACCGCGCCGGGATCGGCGGCCGGTTCGAGGTTGTCCACCGCAAACTGGACCACCGGGCAGGGCTCGAGGTCGCCGAACGGGTTGACGTGGTGACTGAGGCCCACGGCGGCGGGGCAGAGGCCCTTGCCCTCGTGGTCCCAGTAGGCGTCCACGATCAGCAACGGCACGCGGCTGCGGGCCTCGACTATGAAGCGTCTGAGGCCGATGATCTGTTCGCGGTCGAGGGCCAGTTCCGGGCAGGGCCTGGGTCCGACCGGGCGGTAGAGGTAGTACCAGAGGTAATGGACTCCCAGGCCCACCAGGCGGCGCGCGAAGGCGTCCGTGGCCAGATCCGCCAGATTCGACTGGCAGATGCTGCAGGCCACCCCCGTAATCAGCCGCGCTTCCCGGCAGTGCGCCAGGCCGGCCAGGGTCGCCGCAAACACCGCCTCGCCGCCACGGCGCGCATCGCTCACCGTCTCCAGGCCCTCCACGCTGATCAACGGGGTCACATTCCCGAGACGGCGTAGGCGGGCGGCCACCGCCGCGGTGATGAGGGTGCCATTGGTGAAGACCTGGAAGTAGCAGTCCGGATGGGCCTCGAGCAGGTCGAACAGCCCGGGGTGCAGAAACGGCTCGCCGCCCAGGATGCCATAGAAGAACGTCCCCCGCTGCCGGCCGGCCTCAATCAGGCGGTGGGCAAACTCCAGATCGAGGTGGCGCGGGGGGTGCGAGGGGGTGACCCAGCAGCCCTGGCAGCGCAGATTGCAGGCATTCGTGATCGAGATGAAGAGGAAGGCGGGGAAGCCCTCGCCACGGGCCTTGCGCCGTTCGAAGCGCTGGACCGCACGCATGCCCTTCCAGCCGACGGTGTAGGCGAACTTGGCCAGCAGGCGCGGGTCGGTCTCGCGCAGGAAGCGCAGGGCGATGCGTCCCATCATCGGTCCGGCCCTCCGGCGTTAGGCTCGGTGGCGGGATCAACCGCGGGCGCCGCAAAGACCCCAGGTCGGAACAAGGGCGGCGCCGCGGCCGCCCGGCGGGCGGCAAGCTTCGCCCGCAGGTCGCCGCCAAACACCTCCTGCGGGCTCAGGCGAAGACGGGCGCCCTGAAGCTGTTCCGCGGTCCGGAGTGCCCCGTTGATAGCGGGGTCAGTGCTCTTCGGAAAGATGATGGCGTTGGCGGGACAGATGCGGGCACAGGCCGGGCAGTCGGTCTTGCAGTTCAGGGGCGACTGCACACGCACCGCGCCGCTCGCCTCTCGGGCGTAAACGCCGAAGAGGCAGAAGGCGTGACACGCGCCGCAGTGGGTGCAGCGGTCCGCGTCGATGAGCGGATACCACGCATCCTCGGCCGACGCCGGGGCAGGCTCTGTCGGCGGGTCGGCGGGGAAGGCCGGCAGCCCGAGGGCGGCGAGGAGACTGGCGTCGTCGGACTCGCGCAGATCGACGGTCTGCAGAGTGGCCGGAAGGTGGCCGAGAAGCCGCTGCGCCAGCGCCCGCAGGGCCCGGACATGGCAGCCACACACCACCACACCCCCTGACGTCAGGGTGGCGGCCAGAGCGCCCTCGCCGCGGGCCGCGACGGCACACAGGTCGCCGACGTCAACCACCTCGCCACCCTGCGCCAACACCGCGGCGCGGACTCGCCCCAGGCGGGGCAGGTCAAGCAGGCGCCGGGACACGCAGTGGCACAGCACAAGCGTCATCTTCTCTCCCCCGGGACAGCAGCGCCACGCCGCGGAAGCGTCGGGCCGGTCTCCGCCCTGGCTGTAGGCGTGCTGTCTTTCACGGGCGGCCACCCACGGCCAGCGTCAGAGCGGCGGGGGAAAAGACCCCGTACGCCTGCCCTGGTCTGAGCTCCCGCACCGGCACAAACGCGGCCAGCGCCGAGCTGTACTCGAGCCAGGGTCCGACGCCCTGTTCAGCCCCCGGCAGCTCGGCCATCTCCGTGGGCACGCCGACGAAGTTCCACCCCGCCGCCAGGGTCAGAGCAGGCTCTTCAAGGGCCACCCCTCTGACCACCAGACGCTCGGCGACCGGGGTGTAGACCCAGTACCCTTGCAGCGCCTGAATGACCGCCGCGGGCGCGTCGTCGCCGGTGGCGGGGGCAGCGCTCGGCACCGTCTGGGGCTGGGCCGCGACGGCAACCCTGTCGCCGAAGACGGCCGCCGCCGCCGGCAGAGCGGGCGAGAGCGGCACGGAAAGCAGGTTCCAGCCCGCCGCCAGGGTGAGTTCGCAAGCGCTCTCGGGCGCTGTCCGGATGACAAACCGGCGCCCCCCCCCGGCCGGAATGGCCAGCCCGGCCTCGTGGCGTAAGTCCACGCCGAGGCCGCCGGGAAGAACCCCACCCTGGGCGTCGGTTTCGACCAGGGTCACCAGGCGCCCCTGCGGCACGCCGGCCGGTTCGGCCCAGGATACCCACACCTCGGCGACGGGCGACGGGACGACGTCGAGCACCCAGTCCACAACCGCGTCATTCTCCTGGATCAGCGCCGTGCAGGCCCTGTCCCCGGACCACAGCCAGGCGCCGGGGCCCGCGCTGACGCGCCGAACCACGGCTCGCCGCGGGGTGCCCGCGACCCCAAACGTAACACAGCCCCGGAAGGCGCCGTCAAAGAACAGCGGCCAGAGCCAGCCACTGTCGCCAGCCGACCTGCCGCCGCGGCTGAGCCCCTTGGCCGACGGCGGCATCTCCGTCAGCGCCAGGCCACGGACCGCCTCGGTGCCCCAGAGCTCGATGTCGTCGAGGTTCCACCCGGACATCTGGACGGTCTTGTTGGTTGGGCCCATCACCCAGCGGATGGTGAGCGTGGCGCAGCCATCGGCGTAGGCTGAGAGATCAAGGATCTCCGGCTGCCAGGAGGCGTCCTGGACGGTGCTCTCATTCTGCCAGACGGTGTGCCAGCTACTGCCGTCGCGCGAGACCTCGACCGCGGCCCGATCCTGCGGCAGAGACTCGACATTCAGCCAGCGCCGGTAACGCAGTTGCGTGCCGCTGAGACGGCTGCAGTCGAGGCTCCCGGTCGTCAGGTAGCGCGGCCTGAGGGTGGGTTGGTAGTCCCCCCTCAGGTTGTAGCCGAGGACGTTCGCGCCGGTGTAGCCCTGCCGGGGATCCGGGAAGCCGGCGCGTCGGCCGCCTCTGCCCCGCGGCACGCCAAAGGTCCAGGGCGTGCCACAGTTCCAGCCCGGGTTCGTCGCCAGAGACCAGGCATAGACACAGCCAAACCGGTCCGGCGTGGCGGTCCGCTCGATGAGGTTGGCATCGCGGTTGCCCAGCGCGTCCACCGCCCGGACGACGTAGTAGTACGTGACCCCGTTGGTGATGGCGGTATCCACGTAGGTCAGAGCCTGGGTCGTGTCCAGGGCGGCCGTGAAGGTCTGCCCGCCGGAGAGCGTGGCGCGGTAAACCTCGTACGTCAGTGGCAGCGATGCGTCCGTGGCGGCGTCCCAGGTCAGCGTTACCTGGCCGTCTCCCCCCCTGGCGCCCTTCAGCCCGGCAAAGATCGGCGCCTGAAGGTCGGGCGGCGTGACGGGGATACCCCAAATCTGGACATCGTCGAGATTCCAGCCAGAGTACGCCCACGATTCATCGGTCGGTCCCATTCCCCAGCGGATGTAGAAGGTGGCGCTGCCATCGGCTACGCCTGAAACGTCAAAGACCTGCGCTTGCCAGGAGGAGTCGGTCACCTCGCTCGGGTTCTGCCAAAGGCGCTGCCAGGTGCTGCCATCGGTGGAGACGTCGAGGGTGGCGTGGTCGTAGGCCGGCTGCTCCACGTTCAACCAGCGCTGGAAGCGCAGTTCCGTCTTGGCGATGGCGCTGCAGTCGATAGCCGCGGTCGTCAGGTAATAGGCGGCCATGGAGTCGGCATAGTCGCCGCCAAGATTGTAGCCGAGGACCGCGGTCCCCGTGGCCCCGGACGTGGGGTCGGGACGGCCGTGCGCGCCCCCGCCCCTGCCCGCCGGGGTGCCATAGGCCCAGGCCCCTTCGCGCGTCCATTTCGGATCACTGTCCAGGGGCCAACTGAACGCCAGCTCCGAGGCGCGCGGCAGGACGGCACGCTCCACCCGGTTGACCTCCGCGTTGCCGAGGGCGTCCCGGGCACGCACGACGTAGTAATAAGAGATGCCGTTGCTGACCGTGGTGTCGGTGTAGCCGAGGCTTTGGGTGGTCGCCAAAGGCGCGCTGAAGTCCTGGCTGCCCGCGGCCGTTGCCCGGTAGATGCTGTAGGTCACCGGTCCCGACACCTCCGTACCGGCCGTCCACGAGAGGACAACCGAGTGGTCGCCGGCGGTCGCCAGATTCAGTCCGGCAAAGACCGGCGCTTGGGCGTCCACAAGGAACCGATGCACGGTATCCGGCGCGGCGGCCGGTTCGAGCGCGGCATAGCCTTCGCTGGTACACGCGGTGAAGTAGTAGGAGACGAGCGTCCCCGACGGCTGCCCCGGGATGGACCCCGAGAAGAGGCCGCCCTCGACCGCCGCCGTCATGGGCGCCGCGCTGTAGGCGCCGCCGTCGGCGGCCCAGTGCAGCGTGACCGTCAGAGCGGCATCGGCGACCACCTCCGCCTGGATCACGGTGGGCCCGGCCGCCGCCGTGTTGCCCTGCGGCGTGGGCGTAAACTGCACGTCGACGCGGAAGGTATGCCACGCCGCCGGCGCATTCTCCGGATGGGTGGCCGTGACGCGGTTGCTGTCTGTCGCCTGCAGGTAATACTGGACCTGCGTGCCGTAGGGCTGTCCCGGGATAGAACCGCGGTAGGCGCTGCCGCGCGCCGCGGCCATGGGCACGGCCGCGAAAGCGGCGGCCGGCGAAGCGCGCCAGTAGAGCGTCACGGACGTCAGCGCGGCCAGCGAGGTCACGGTCCCCTCGACCACATAGGGCCCGGCGCGTTGGCAGGTATCCGCCAGGGGTTCGTGGGTGACCGCCAGCGGCAGGCCGAAGGGCTGCACCGTAGGGTCTCCAAACACGTGGTAGATGGTGAAGTAGTACTCGGCCGTGCTCGGATACGCCACCGCGGTCTGCCGCAAGCCCCAGTCAAGGGCCTCGGAGAGGGTGCCGCCGGGGTGCTCGTACAGCCACTGGAACTCACGGCGTTCCAGTTCGTCGTCTTCATCCCAATAGGTATTCTGGCTGCCCCCCACGTAGGCTACGGCCCGTTCCTTGGTGTCCAGCCACTGCTCGGCGAAGCAGTCGTCCAGTTGAAACGACCCGGTCAGGCAGCAGTGGCCAATCACGATCGGCGCATCGAGGGTGTTGCTCAGGGCGCTGAGCGCTGCCCCGTTGTAGTCGTAGCGTACCCACCCATCCGTGGAGCCATGGCCGGAATAGACGACGACGTCCGTGCCGGCATCGATATGCCCGCTCAATTCCGCGGCGCTGCCGTTCGAGCGGAAGAACAACTGGTTGTGATAGCGCGTGGCATCGATGTAGTTGTTCATGACGTAGGTGTGCGTGCCCTCGGCAATATTGTTCTCGCTGGTGGTGCTGCCGCCCGAGACCCAGGTCAGATCATAGTTACGGGGGCCGCGGGTGAAGGCGCCCAGCTTGGCCACGTACTCCAGCAGTTCCGCGGTCGTGTCCAGCGAGATGCGGCCGAGGCCCACGTCCTTGCCCAGGTAGTTGTCGAAGCTCTCGCCCGGGTCCAGCAGAGCATAGGCCAGGTCGGAGCGGGCCGTGGTCCCGTCGGCGGAGTTGGTGAAGGTCGGCACCTTCTCGATGTCACCGAGGATGACCACGTAGCGCGCCGCCGTAGCCTCGTAAGCCGCACGGATTTGGGTGCGCACACTCTCGGCCGTCGGCGTGCCGATCAGCCGGATTTCGGTCACCGCGTAGCCCTCGGTCTGCTTCTGATCACGGTATGCCGCATAGGCGACGTCATGGTCGGCGTGATGTACGGCAATCAGCGGCGTGCCGCCCGTGCTGCCGGTCTTCTGCAGGGCCAGGTCAAGCCGCGTCGCGGCGCCGGCGCCGATGACGATGCCTGGCAACACCTGCGGCTGATAACCGGGCGCAGAGACCACCACGGTGTAGGCGCCTGGCCGCAAGAGGCGGTAGTAGTCGCCCACCTCAGGGTCGGAATAGACCTGCGGCGACCGGCCCTGGATGGCGATGCTGGCGTAGACCGGCTGCCCTTTGGCGGATTCCGTCACCACCCCAAACAATCCCGTATGCGCCGCCTCGAGGTAGGCGAGCATAGCCTCACGGTTGTCGTTCCACAGCCCCGCCAGAGCGCTGGCGTCGGGCCGGTCGTCATTCGAGATCTCCAGGGTCAGGTCGATGCACCCGGTGTAGCGGTACAGCCAATCCTGTATGCCGCCGACGACCTCGTACCAGGCCGCGCCGTTGGTGATGCCCTGGCTGAACCAGGAGCTGGCCTGCATCGGCGCATTGCGGGAAGCGTAGGTCTCGGCCAGCCAGGCGCAGACGTCCTGATCGGGCGTCGGCGAGTAGACATCGCCCAGGCCGTCGTTGTCATAGGGGTAGTTCGCCACCAGCGTCCCGGTATGGAAGACCGCTGACAGCACGAAGCTGTGCGCCGCGGACCACTGCATCATGGCCACGGTCTCGGCCGGCCGACCGACTGTGTCCATCGCCGGACCGCCAAACACGGTGCCGATGGAGCCCTCGGCACCGTCCGGGAAGGAGCGATTCAGGTCGACGCCGCTGCCGTTGGTGCGCGAGTTCGTCACAAACCCATCCGGATTCATCACCGGCACGATCCAGATGTCGGTGCTGTCTACCAATGCCTGAATGCGACTGTCGCTGGCGTACCCCGAGAGCAGATAGTCGATGAACCGCAGGCTCATCTCGACGCCGACCACCTCGTTGCCATGGATCGCGCCCACCAGCCTGACCTCAGGCTCGGCCTCTTCGCTGCCGGGGTTGTCCGTGATGCGGATGGCGAGGATCGGTCGGCCGCCGCCGCTGCTGCCGATCGTCTCCACGCGGCAAAGGGTCGGGTAGGTGCTGGCGAACTGGCTCAGCAGGGCCTGCACCGCGGTCCAGTCATGGTAGCCGACCGGGATGGCTTTAGCCGCCGCGGCGCTGGGATCGCCGGTCTGGATGTCGAGCAACTCGACGCTGTATCCGGCCCGTTCCAGGGCCTCACGCTCGGCCGCGGTGGCGTAGACAATGGCCTCATTGCCGCGTACCGTCTTGATGTCCAGCCCCCGCGACTGCAGATCGGCCAGCCCGGCGCGCGAGGCCAGTGGCACCCGCAGAATCTGCACCGGGCCGGGCCGGGGGCCCGCCGCCGTCGGCAGCACCGGGTCCGCCACGGTGACCTCCAGGCTCAGCGCGGTGGGAAAGGTCAACTCCTTGCTCACCGGATCGTAGGCGTAGGGCGATGCTATGATGCGTACATAGCGCTGCCCGCGAACCGTGTAGGTCGTGGTCGTGAACGGCACGGTCGGCGGCGCCGCCCCTCTCCTGCCGGCCGTGCGATACCAGGCCTCATCCAGCCTGAAGCGACGCCCCTCCAACGCGCCGCGCAACTTCGGGACGGACTCCTGCACCGGGTACACCCAGTGCGGCGTGGTCAGGCGCTTCTGCCCGCGCGCCGCGAGGCGAACGTTGACCTCGCCGCGGCGCGCCACGGCGACATCGTCCACCAGGGTCGGCAGATCCGGCCGACCGATGTCGGCGGAGCGCCCGCTCTCCGCCACCTTGACGTCAACGAAGCGCTGTCCGTCGAGGGTCTCATGCGTCTCCAACACCGGCTCAGGCAGGACGTAGTCGATCCGTACCGACTGCGGGCGCCCATCCCGAACCTGTTTCCGGATGGCCTCGGCAGCCAGCGCGCCGGACGGCGCCGCGGCAAAGAGAAGCAGCAGCGCACCCGCCACGCTCTGAATGTGTAACCCTGGGTGAACTCGCCGCATTACCGCTATCCTTACTGGCATCAGACCAAGGGCGCCAGCAGAAGCCGTGTACTCGCCGCGAAGGCGCCGACCGGCCTGCCAAACCCGCGCCCACATATACTAGCCGTGAGTAGAACGCAGAGCAAGATCAGGATGTTGAGGCTGCACCGCTCTTCAGACACCGCGGACGCTGAGCACGTTCCCGCCGCCCGCCGCGGCGGACCCGTCCGACAGGTCCGACAGGTCCGACAGGCATGTGGCGGTTGTCGCTTCCCGCGGCAGGGGGTATGGTTCAGGGCGATCTGAGCCAACCCATGCCCACTATGTTTATCCTTAGCTCCACGGTCCTCATCGTCTTTGCCACGCACTACCTGGGCGCCGTCGCCTCGTTTGGCTCTACTCTGCTGGCCATTCCCCTGCTGCTCTGGGTGCGCGACGATCTCACCCTGTGGATCGTTCTGATGCTGCTGCTCGGGACCCTCCAGAGCGTGCAGGTCTTCTTCTACACCTGGCGGGATCTGGACCGCCGCGAACTGCGCCGCATCCTGCTCTGGTGCGGCGTCGCGCTGCCGATCGGGCTGATCTCACAGCGGCAGCTTCCGGAAATGCTGTTGCGGTGCGCGTTGGGCGGGGTGTTGGTCGCCAGTGGCCTGGCTCGACTCTGCGGGAATCGCCGGCGCGCGGAAGCGCCGCTGTCCCCCTGGCTGGGACGGCTGACGCTGCTGGTAGCCGGGGTGATCCATGGCGCTTTCACCTGCGGCGGCTCGGCTCTGGTGGTTTACGCCAGCCGCGCCATCCCCGAGAAACGCGCCTTCCGGGGAACCCTGACCGCGGTCTGGCTGCTGCTGAATTCGGGCCTGATCATCGCCCGAATCGGCGGCGGCGAGATCGGCGGCCCCCAGCTCTGGCAAGCGGCAGCTTTGGCGCCGCTGGTGCTGCTGGCCGGTTGGCTGGGACAACGGTCGGCCGCGCGCCTGCCCCAGGCCACGTTTGCGAGCCTGGTCGCCGGACTGCTGGTGGTCGCGGGATGCGTCACCATCGCCAAAGCCTTCCTCTAGCGCTGCCAGGCGCGCGGCATTCCCGCTCAACGCCACGACAGTGGCAACAGCCGGAAGAGCCGCGCTCGCAGAACCGCGGCAAAGGCGTCGCCGAAGCGCACCGTGGTGGTGTTGCGCAGCCGGGCGGCGGCGCCCAGTGTGGCCAGCATCAGCAAGCCGCAGACGAAGTAGAGCAGGCGGAAACGCTCGAGGCGCAGGCCGCAGACGCTGAACTCCAGGTTGCGGGCCAGTTGGAGGTAGACGCGCACCAACAGCGGCCCGATACCCATGCCGACCATGATGACGCCCTGCGCCACGGCCAGGTAGCCCGCCCGTTCCGACCCCCGCGGTAAGGCGTGATACAGGGTCGATATGCCCGCCACCCAGTACAGACCATCCGCGATGCCGACCAGGGTCCAGGCCACCAGAATCAGCCAGTAGCGCGAAGCGGTGAAGAACGGGAAGCAGAGATAGAAGGCCGCATAGATCAGCAACATGCCCATGAGCACCGGCTTGGCCCCAATCCGGTCCACCAGGCGACCGCCTGGACGCAATACCAGGATCATCAGCAGGTTGTGGCTGATGAGGTACCAGCCGATCTGGGTAAAGCTCAGCCCGATCTCCTCGATGAAGAACACGGCGTAGTAACTGCACGCCAGCGCAAACCCGGTGAACAGCATGACGACAAACACGAGGTAGCGCCGGAAGTCGTCCAGTTTGAGCACGCCGGCGAAGTCGCGCAGACGAAAATGCGTATGCTGCGACACCGGCGGCATCGGCGTGCGCGCCAGCACCGCCACCCCCGCCAACCCGGCCAGGCCGCAGACCATGATCGCCGCCGCGAACCCGCCCCAGTTGTGCCAGCGATCCACCAGACAGGTCCCGGCCCAGGTCCCCACCGTCGCCAAGCCGGTCATCAGCACCTGCCGACTGCCAAGATAGCGCCCGCGAATACGGGCCGGAACCAGCGCCGACAGCCAACTGC
Organism: uncultured Victivallales bacterium; assembly: GCA_903933565.1. Classification (GTDB taxonomy): domain Bacteria; phylum Verrucomicrobiota; class Lentisphaeria; order Oligosphaerales; family JAFGRS01; genus CAILUI01. Next base: position 10,137 of record CAIZKT010000633.1, read on the forward strand.
CCAGCAACGGCTGCGCCACGTGCAGGCAGGTCCCGCTCAAAAACAGCAACCCCAGAAAAATGCCGCAGGCCAGCCCGCTGCCCCGCTCGAACACCCCCGGCACCACCAGCACCAGCAGCAGACATACCACTTCACCCACCCCCGCCAGCACCACAAAGCGCTTGCGGTTCGCCATCCGGTTGGTGACCAGGAACGAGAGGAACTGCCACACCGCGGCCAGGTAAACGCAGGAACCCACCAGGCCGGCGTTCTCCCGACTCAGACCCAGTACGTCCAAAGCAAAACCGCTGACGATCGCGTTCGCCGGCACCCCCACCGACGACCACGTACCCAGCAGCGCAGCCTGTACCAGAAACAGCCGCAACGCCAGACGGTTCTCGGCAGCCGGAAGGCGGGCAGGAGGAGAGGAGGAGGACATTCGAGACTCCGCGAACACACCGCCGCCACCACGCGGCCCACCAGGCACGATCACACATCTCCTGCTCTGCGTCTGGCATCCCCGCAGAAGAGGCGCAGCAGCCCTCGCCACACCCCGGGAGAACCAGCGGCATAGCATACACCGGCAGCCGCTGACCGACTACCCTTCGGCCTGACCGGGGCGCAGGTCAGTTCCGTAGGTGGTGACGACTCAGGTCCCTGGGGTTCAGGAAACGGCGAGACGGCGAGACGGGGA
>CAIZKT010000634.1:0-6507 GCA_903933565.1 uncultured Victivallales bacterium
TAGACCTGCAGGCTAAGACAGCACAGGGTCGTCGCGTACCATTGGTCATATTCAGGTCTGACCACGTCCTCCATCTTGCCCGTGGTCGCATTCTTCTCCTGCCACTTGGGCTTGCCAGGCGAATCCCAGTGCCCGTCCGGCTTCTGGTGCGTGGTGACGATCTCCGTGAAAGACTTGTTCCAGTCATTCCACATGTTCTTGCCCGAGTGGAACATGGCCTGGGTGATGTAATACCAGTTGTAGACCGGGGTGCTGTGAGACGGATATTCTTTGGTATCGTCCCAGGTGACCTTCTCGGTGACGTGGATGTAATCAGATACCTTACGGACTTCCTTGCACTCGCCGTCACCCAGCAGTTGCAGGCACAGGGTGCCAGCGCCCTGAATTCCAATGCTTCCCGCCCCGGGGGAACTGTAACCAAAGCGACCGTCGCGGTAGCTGGTGTTCTTCAGGAAACTAATGCCATTCTCCATGGCGCGCATGAGGCCGGGAACATCGGCCCCAGCTACGTAGCCGGCCTTGAGAGCCTGAAGCTGCCACCCGGTCACTGAGGTATCCCAACGCGCGCCCTTGGCGTAGTTGTAGTCGAAGCCTCCCGCCTTCTGCTGACCCTCGACGATGAAGCCGAGACCTTTTTCCATCGGCGGCTTCAGAAAGGGAATCTTGGTCAGGCCGTAGGCCTCGGAAAGGGCATAGGTGCAGATCCCGTTGACATAGCAGCGACCGAGATATTTGGTCTTGGTAGCGTCGACGGCCATCATGCGGTCGGCTAGGTACTTCATCGCCTTCTGGACCGTCTGCCCAAACTCCTCACTCATGGGAGTCTCGCCGTGAGCCAGGAAGGTGAGTAGCCCAAGTCCGGCCATGGCATCGGCCTGCGTCTGCGACCAGGAACCATCCGCTTTCTGCGTCTGTTTCAGCCAACGCAGCGCTTTCAGCACCGCCGTCTCGGTCCGGGTCGAGCCACCGAACTTGCGGACCATCTGTTTGCGTCCTGCCTCGGTGCGCCCGCCGTATAGCCCCGGCAGTTTGAGGGCCGTATCGGACGTGCGCACGTCTAGGACGCTGGAGAAGTCCATGGCATCGTCGGTCTGCGCAATCTCGTCGTTGATGTCGGTGGTATTGGAGGTGACCTCGGTGGTATCCTGGGATATCTCCGGCCTCTCGACCGTGGGCACCACCTCGTCGGCCTGCTGCTCCAGCTTCTGCAACTCCTGAAGTTGCTTGGGATCAAGCTCCTTCACTTTCAGGTCCTCCATCGTCACCTCGACCTGACTGGATTCGGCGCGCATGGTGGGCTTGTAGAACACGGCGGCAAACAGCAATATACCGATATGGAACACCAGGGAGACGATCGGCCCGATCATGTGCTCAATACGCTGGCGCCGGTGGTACTCGGCCAGGATGGCATCAAGGTCAATAGCCGCAGGCGCAGACGCCTCGGTCGGCTCTGCGGCTTCAATGGGTTCCGTTGCCATGGTCTGGAACCTCCGTGACGCCTACTTCAGCGTCATCACGTTCAACTTGGTCAACCCGAGACCTTTGCAGAGGTCTAGCACCGTCACCAACTCCCGCGTCTGCGCGAGTACGCTCGTCTTGACGATGACGGTCTGCTCAGAATCGTATGCCGCCATCTTGGCCAGCATATCCTGCAACTGGGCCATGGTCTGTGGCATCTTCTTCAGGTAAACCTGCCCGGGATGTACTTCGATCTCAAGCAGGTTCGGCCTTTCGTCAGACTTGGCGGGCGCAGCTCGCCCCGAAGGCAGATTGACGGCAAGGTGCGCTTCAGGGATATCCTCACGCTTGGTAACAATGAAGTAAATCAGCAGTAAGAACGTGACGTCGATCATTGACGACATTGGTATCGCCAGCGCGTCCGACCTGATCCGCCGCTTACCCATGGTACACTCCACCTCGTCGCACGACCGCCGTCGCATCGCCCAGGCTCAGCTGACCGGCGACCGCTCGGCCACTATTCAGCGCTTGATCGGCTTACCGTCGCCAGTGGCCAAGGCGGAAAGCTGGACCCGGTACATGCCCGCTTTGCCGATCGCCTTCATGACCCCATCGACGTGCTTGTAAAGGGCGGTTCCATCAGCACGTATGACGATGGGAACACTGTTGCCACTCTGAGTCCGGGTTGCGGTCAGAATCTGCTGCAACTGCATCAGGTTCATGGGTTGCATGCCGACGTTCACGACCCCGTCCTCACTCACGTTGACCAGCACCGCCCGAGGATCCGCCTTCTCCACGGCCGCAACGTACTTGGATTGCGCCAGTTGGATGGACTCGTCCACCACATCCTTGTCCACCGCCGCCGTAACGACAAAGAAGATAATGAGCTGAAAGACCACATCAATCAGGGCCGCCACGGGCGTTTCCAGGGTTGAATCGTCGCGTGCTTTCATGGCCTTTGCCGCCCCCTTCTCCCGGGCCTCGACTCACTGCGCTTGTTCTTCAACCTCGGCATTGCGCAGCACCTTGATGAGGTCCAGCACCGTCGCTTCACTTTCAAGGATCAGCCGGGTGGCATAGTTCTTGATCAGAGTGAACGCGATCATGCAGGGCACGCTGATCAGTAACCCCACCACCGTGGTCCACAGAGCCGTCGAGATATTCTGGGCCAGAAGGCGCGACTTAGCGGCGCCCGTGGCGGTCGCCAAACTGTCGAAGGCGAACACCATCCCTACCACGGTCCCGAGCAGGCCGAGCATAGGGGCGATCTGACCGCATACGTTCAAGTAGTTGATGCGCTGCATCAGCTTCTCGGTCTCCATATCGGCACTTGAAGCAACCGCTTCCTGGATGACCTCATAGCCTTCGCTGATGTTAGAAAAGCCGGCCATGAGAATGCGGGAGATGGGACTTGGACTGGCCTCGCAGGCCTCCAACGCGGCGCCCAGATCGCCAGCGGTCAGGGCCGAACGGACCCCGCTGATGACATGGCTGGGGAGGAGTTTCTCACGCTTGATACAGAGAATCGCGTCGATCAACACCCACAAGGCGGCAAAGGATGTCATGGCGATCAGAACCCAGACGAGGAGGTTTACGATATAACCACCATAGACGATGTCCCAGAAGCCGGGTCGGCCGATCGATTGAGCCGCCTCCGCCGCAGCTTCCGTGGCCTTCTCGGCCGCCTCCTGGGCCAACAAGGTGGCCGAACCCAGCACAAACGCTCCCATGCTGACGGCCCGGATCAAGAATGCGCTCCACATCTTCATCATCGCCTGCTCCTTCCTTACGTGGTGCCTATCCCGTACTGCTCCATGATTCTGACGTGGTCAGTTGATGGCCTCGACCTGCTTCCAGCGGCCGTCGTTCATCTTCTTCAGCAGCGCCACCGCACGACCGCGAGCGTCTTCCCGGAGGTCCTTCAAAGACGGATTATCCTCGAAGAAAAGAAGGACTTTAAGATACTCGAGGACAGCCTCCTTGCTCTTCCCTGCGTCGTCCAACATACGCCCCCGAGAAAGGAATGCAAAGGCGGCATCGGGCTTGCGCGACGAGGCCATCATGGTAACCAGCATGGGCAGCACTTTGGCGGTATCTTTCATCTCCAGAAGTGCGTTCACCCCACCGCGGGTGAGGTCATCGGCCGCTTCGCCAGCGAATTGTTTACCCTTGTCAAAGGCGCGGATAGCATCCTGCGGTTTGCCTGTCTTCAGCAAGCTCATGCCTTCGAGATAGGCCGCCCCGCCGCCCCAGCCCAGGAACTTATACTTGTCGAAAAGGGCGCCGGCGCCCTTGATGACGTCGGCATGGCGGCCCTCTCCTAAGGCCTTTTCAAGCGCCGTCAGATCATCGGGCTTGGGGATGCACGCGGTCTTGTAACCGCCAGCCTTGAAGGGCAGCCTGACGCGGCCGTCGACGTTCAGCTCGATATCGCCGTTGGCGCTGGTTACCTTCAGCTCGATGCCCTCGAGCTTCTGGCCGCGGGCATCGATGACGTAGCACGGTTTGGCAGGGGCCGCCGTCAGGGTGCAGGCGGCGAGGAGACCCGCCAGACCGGCTCGCCAAGGTTTGCTCATCATGGGTTGCCTGCCTTCCATTGCTCCACCTCGGACCCGTTCATCACCGTTTGATTGCTGCTCAGGGCTTGGCCTGGGGTTGGCCAGCCGTGGGCGGCACCTGGAATTGCGCGGCTGGCAAACTGCTCAACTCGGTGGACCGTTTGCCTTTCGGGAAGCGTTCCCGGTAGAGGGCCACCATCTCGTCGCGGTCTTTGGTCTGCCCGAGGCGCGCAAACGCCTTGGCGCTTTCCACGATGGCCATTTCCAGCCACGGCCGGTTCGCCTCGATCTTGGGATCGGCAAGGAGGGCGACCTGTTGGAAGCGAGCCACCGCCTGCTGGACGCTGCGCTGGTCCGACCCGGCTGCCAGGGCCTCCCCGACAAGGCAAATCGCGCGGTTCGACTGCGCCGGGTCTTGGGTGAACTGGATGATCTGACCGAGATCAGCCATGGCGCCGTTAAGATCGGGTGGCGTCAGATTGCGGCGAGCCTCCGCCAGACCGAAGCAAGCATCAAAGAAGAAGCCGGTGCTTGGGCTCTCGGCAATAAGGGTGGAGAGGAACTTGACCGCCTCATCGTAGCGCTTGAGTTGCAGGCAGGCTTGGCCAGCCCGGAACAGACTGGGTTCCCGGGCCTTGGCGCGGATCTTCTCGCTCTCGGCATCTTTGCCCTTCTCACTACGTGCGATCAACTCACGGCTGGCCGCCAGGGCGAGAGCGGGGGTACCCTTCTCAAGCATACGATCCGAGATGAAGGCGAGGTTGGCGGGGGTCACTGCGGCAGGCTTCTGCAGGACCTTACCAAACGTCTCGGCTGCCTTGGCATAGTTGCCCTGCTCACACTGGGCCCGTCCCAAACTGAACAATGCTTCCTGAGTAGCCTCCGAATCCGGGAACTCGGTGGCCAGCCGGTTCAGGGTCGCCGAGGCTTTGTCGTACTGCTGCAGTTCGAGGAAAATGGCGCCGAGACGCGACAGGTTCTTCGGCACGTGACTGCTCTTGGGGTAAGCCTTAAGGAAAACCTCGAAGGCCGTGAGGGCCTTGTTCTTCCAGTCCTCCAGCACCGCCTGCAGAGGTTTCAGCTTCCCGTTGAGCTCCGTCACCGCCGCGGCCAGCTCCGCTAGGCGGGCCTCATCGGCCTTGATCCGGGTGGCGGCGGTCTCTTCGACCAGGGCGAGGCGCTGAAGCTGGAGATCGCGCACCTGAGTAAAGGCGGTCACGACCTGCTGGGCTCTGGCCTTGAGGTCGGGTTCTACGGCCAGGCGAGCTTCCACGGCAGGCAGGGCCAACGCCTTCTCGAGTGCGGTCGCCGCGTCCAGGGCCTTGGCCACTGCCACGATGCGAGACTCGATGATCTGGCCATCAACCGCCGCCAGCTTCTCAAACTGCTGGGCCGTAGCGAGATCCTCAGCGGCGAGCCGCGCGGCTTCCTGCGCCTTGCTGACCGCGGCAGCCAAGTCTGCCATCTGCTTCTCGGCCTCTGGGCCAGCCGTCTGTTCCCGGCGTTTGTAGGCCTCGGTCGTCTTCTCTCGTGTCTGCACCAGTTGTTCGGCCAGAGCGCGAGCCTTCTTCTCGATAGCTTCCCGGGCCGGGGCGTCCTCGGCCGCTTCGCGCTGTTGCTGAAGTTGCTGAAGCTGATCCTCCTGCAAACGGCTGGCCGCCTCCCCCTCGACGATCAATTTTTCCACGACGGCAGCGGCATCGCGCAGGACACGCAGGCGCTCGAGGGCGGTCTTTTCCGCCGCGCTTGCCTCGGTCTGCGCCTTGACGGCGGCCTTCACGCGCGCCCCGACCGCGGCAACCCGTTTCTCCTGGGAGGCTTTCTCCGCCACCAGGGATTCCTTCTCGGTCTGGCGCGCCGCGCCGTCGCCGCTGGCGCGGGCGCGGGCGCGGGTTTCCATATCAGTGGCCATCCGAGTCAAGTCCGTCTCGGTTCCGGGGCGTTTGGCGGCATCGGCTTTGGCCAGCTTGGCGAAATCCAGCTCGATGGTACCGACTGCTTGAACCGTGTCCTTGTACTCCTGTTGCAGGCGCTCCCTGTCGGCCCCCAGCGACTGGGCCTGGTCGCGAGCCGCACGGATGTCTTCTTCTGCCTTGCGTTTCTGCCGGTCGGTCTCGCTCAGGCGGTCCCGGATATCCGTGATGTCAGGCCGACTCTTTTCACCCGCGAGATCATAGGCCCAGGCGAGATACGAGGTGGCGTCTTCCTTGAGGCGGACCGCATTCTTAGTCTTGGGGTCGAAACCCTTGTCATTCCCCGGTTCAAGCCAGGCGAGCAGTTCGCTGTACTGTTCGATGGCCTCGGCCGGAGTATCCCCCAGCATGAGTTGCTCGGCGGCACGGAACTTGGCCTCGATGCGGTCGTCGGCGAACTGGGGCAGCGTCTCCGTGTCGCAGTACCTCAGGAAGGCCTCAATGGATTCGCGGGGTTGCTGGGCCGTGTAGTATACCCATCCCAGCTTGTAGAGAGCCCGAACTCCCTTATCGATGGA
>CAIZKT010000635.1:0-7193 GCA_903933565.1 uncultured Victivallales bacterium
TCGTTTTGGATTCCATTCCCAGGGCGCTGCCCTGGGCTGAGGAATGGCCGCGCTTTCAGCGCTCCGCGGCGTCTGGCATTCGCGACACGTCCCGCCGGCAGTCTCCCCCAAGAGTAAAGGGACCCGTTCTGCTCGCCGGACGCGGAGACGATCGAAACAAGAACCCCTACGGAGCTGACTTGCGCCCTCTGGCCTTATCAGTGCTTGCGGGGCCGGAGGCCGGCGGCTGACCGCGCAAAGCACGACGCACATGGGCGAGGGTGTCCTGAAGGCCATGGCGCTGGTGGATGAGCGCAAAGCGGCGTACAAACGGAACGGTGTCGACTATTATCGGCCATGGGTCTTTCTGCTGACGGACGGCGAGCCGCAGGGCGAACCGTCCGAACGCTTCGACGAAGCCCGGCAACGGGTGTACGCCGCGGAGAAGGCCAAGCAGGTGGCCTTCTTCGCCGTGGGCGTCGAGGGGGCCAATATGGAACGGTTGGCGCAACTGACGCCGCGGGCGCCAGCCAGGCTGGTTGGTTTGGACTTCGCCGGGATGTTCGTCTGGCTCTCGAAGAGTGCCCAGGCGGTCTCGCACTCCGAGACCAGCGACCAGGTGGCCTTGCCGCCGGCCGGATGGGCGAGCGTCTGATGGCGACCTGGCGCACTCTGGCCGCGTCGGTACGGGGCTCCGGGCACGAACGCCTGGGGCTGCCATGTCAGGATGCATACGCCTGGGACGTGTGGGACGTGGCCTCGGTGCCCGTGCTGGTCGCCGCCGTGGCCGATGGCGCCGGCACGGCCCTGCGCGGCGAACTGGGTGCAGCCGAGGCGGTTCGTGCCGCCGTGGCGGCCATGCGGCGGGACTTGGGCGGGGGACCGCCGACGTCGCTCGCAGCCTGGCATGACCTGCTGACTGCTGCGGTCGAGGAGGCTCGTCAGGCTGTCGATGCCGCCGCGGCTACGGCCAGCCTGCAGCCGCGCGACTTGGCCACGACGCTGATTCTCACTGCATGCACGCCGGAGGGTGTTTTTGCGGTCCAGGTGGGTGACGGTGCGGCGGTGGCGGGTGCGGCGGACGGCGCCTGGCACGCAGTGACCCGCCCTGTGGCTGGCGAGTACGCCAACGAAACCATCTTCCTGTGCAGCCCGCACGCGGTGGAGACGGCCCAGCGCGGCGCCTGGGAGGGGCCCGTGGCCGCCGTCGCGGCCTTCTCGGACGGCCTGCAACGGCTCGCGCTCAAACTGCCCGAGGGGGCGCCCCACGCCCCGTTCTTCGCCCCTCTGTGCCGATTCCTTGAGCGGTTGCCCGCGGCGGCGGACGGCCGACCCGCGCTGGAGGCGTTCCTCACCTCCCCCCGCTTGCGCGAGCGCAGCGACGACGACTGCACCCTGGTCCTGGCGTTGTGCCAGGCGGCGGAGAACGCGGTTGCGGCCCAGTGAGCACTGATCACTGGCACGCGACGCACGCCCGAGCCATCTGCCGGGCAGGTGCCTGGTTCGTAGTCCCGCGTTCACGCGGTCCTGATGGCCTGTGCGGTCTCGCTTGGGGGGCCTTGGCGGTGATGGTTACCGGGGGGTGAGATGGGCCGGACACTGTGGACCAGCCAGGGCGACGCATTCGATATCGAACCGCACCCCTTGGGAAGCGGGGGTGAGGCGCACGTCCATGCCATGAACGTAGAAACCACTGACGGGATACCGTTGGTGGCCAAACTCTACCATGCCGTGGATCCTGTTCGGGAGGCCAAGTTGCGGGCCATGTTGGCCAGTCCGCCTCTCGACCCCATGCGCAGCCGTTCGCGTGTGTCCATCGCCTGGCCGCTGGAGTTGGCCATGGACCGGCCGGACGGGGGTATGTGCGTGGGCTTCATCATGCCAAGGGTGAGCCAAGTCAGGCCCGCCTTCGTGGTGATGAACCCCAAGGACCGCCGTGAGCAGTGCTCCGGCTTCACCTGGCAGTACCTGCTGACGGCCGCCCGCAACCTGGCCGCCGCCATGAAAGGCGTGCATGCCAAGGGCTACGTGGTCGGCGACGTCAACGAGTCCAACCTGCTGGTGGCCGACGATGCGATCATCACCCTGGTGGACTGCGACTCGTTCCAGGTGCCCGGCGACGGGGGCGTACTCTTTCGTTGTCCGGTGGGCAAACCGGAGTTCACGTCTCCCGAGCTGCAGCGTGAGTTGGCCCAGGGCGCGCGTTTCGTCGACCTGGATCGGCAGGAGGTGCATGACCGCTTTGGCCTGGGCGTGTTGGTCTTCCAGTTCCTGATGGAAGGGACCCACCCGTTCCATGGCAGACTGGAGGGAGACAACGATCCGCCGCCCGTCGATGAGCGCATCCTGCGGGGCTGGTTCCCGTACGGAGGGAAGGCCGGTCCGCTGCGCCCCAAGCCGGTTGCGCCGCCCTTTGCACTGCTGCCGCCTGAGGTGGGTGAGCTGTTCCGTACCTGTTTCGAGGTGGGACATGCCCGGCCGGAGGATCGCCCCGCCGCCGCCACCTGGGTCGAGGTCCTCGACCGGGCGATGAAACGGACACGGACCTGTCCGGTCCAGCCCCTGCATGTGTTCGGCGCGCACTTGGCGGAGTGTCCGTGGTGCCAACGGGCCAGGCTGTTGGGCGGCAGGGATCCCTTCGCGGGATCGGCCCCTGCGGCGCCTCCACCAGCCGCCCGGCCGCGGCCGGCGTCCGCGCCGCCGTCTGTCGCTCCGGCCTCGGTCACGCCAACGCCAGCCCCAGCGCGGGCCCGAGGCCGTGGTCTCTGGCGCTGGGCTGCCGGGTTGCTGATCGCCGTGGCCACTGTGAGTGCGCTCGCTGTATACAGGCGCGGGCAGCCAGCGCGGGGGTTGGCGGCCAGGGAGCAGGCACAGGGCAATACCCCAACGTTGGGCCAGGCGTGGTTGGTCCCAGGGCTGGGCCTTGACCTGGCGCCGCTGGCGGCGGGGTCGTTCCAGATGGGCTCGGCCAACGATGGCAACAACAAGAAGCCGGTACACGGGGTAACGCTGTCGAAGCCGTTCTGGATGGGCCGGACCGAGGTGACGCAGGCGGAGTACGAGGCGATGGTGGGGACGAATCCGAGTAACTTCAAGGGCGCGCGTCTGCCGGTCGAGTCGGTGTCATGGAACGATGCGGTGGGGTTCTGCACGAAGTTGACCGAGCGCGAGCGGGCCGCCGGGCGCCTGCCGGCGGGGTATGGTTACCGTCTGCCGACCGAGGCGGAGTGGGAGTACGCCTGCCGCGCCGGTACGACCGGGGACGCCGCCGGGGAACTGGACGTCATGGCCTGGTACGACAAGAACAGCGGCAGCAAGACCCACGAGGTTGGCACGAAGCAGGCCAACGCCTGGGGCCTGTACGATATGCACGGCAACGTCCAGGAGTGGTGTCAGGACTACTATGCCTCGTATAGTGCGGGCGATGCGACGGACCCCGTGTGCGCGGCGGGTTCGTCCCGCGTCGCCCGCGGCGGAAGCTGGAACGGCTGGCCCTGCGAGTCCTCCTTCCGCTTTGACTCCTACGACCGTTTCCCGGGCAACCGGTACGACCACTTGGGCTTCCGTGTCGTTCTCGCCCCAGTTCAGCAGGCAGGGGCGCGGTAGCGCGGTGTGCCCCTGGCGGGGGCACGTGACCGGAAAGCGGTGTCAAGCCACCGACAGTCCAAAGCTTGGCCTGGCGGCCGACGCGGTAGGGTACCGAGTCCCGGCAACGACGGGACTCTTTGGACTGCGGCGGCTCGACGCCGCTTTCGAGAGGGCGCAGGGCGTCCGCAACGCATTGGGTTGACGCCAATGACCCGCCGGGGCGCGGTTGGGACGGGCCCGATTCCGGGGTATGTTGTGCCCGTTCTGGCGGGTGCCGGATGGTCGCGGTCGATCCTGCACGGATGCACCACCAACCACCGCGTTCTGAACTGACTTGGACAGCACTCTTGAAGACCTACAACGTCGGCATCATTGGCTTCGGCTTCATCGGCAAGGTGCATGCCTTTGCGCACGTCAACCTGCCCTTTTTCTTTGCCGACCTGCCATTCCGCACGCGCCTGACGCACGTCTGCACCAGTCGGCCGGAGAGCGCCGCGGCGGCGCGCGATTTTCTGGGCGCGGCGCAGGCCACCTGCGAGGTTCGCGAGGTGACCGAGAACCCGGCGGTTGACCTGGTACACATCTGCAGCCCGAATCATCTGCATGCCGAGGCCTTGATCTCGGCGCTGGCCCACGGCAAGCACATCTACTGCGACAAGCCCTTGACCGCGACGTTGGCGGAGGCGCTGCGGGTGGAGCGTGCTCTCGCTGGCTATCGGGGGACGGCGCAGATGACCTTCCAGAACCGCTTCTTTCCCTCGGCCATGCGGGCTCGCCAGCTCGTGCGTGAGGGCCGACTCGGCGACCTCCTGGAGTTCCGCATTAGCTTCCTGCATGCCAGCAATGTCACCCCGAGTGCCCCGCTGAAGTGGAAGTTGAGCGCGGCGGCGGGCGGCGGCGTGATCGCCGACCTCGGCTCGCACGCGCTGGATTTCGCCACCTTCCTGGCGGGGGAGATCGTCGAGCTCAGTGCGGTCACCAAGATCGCCTACCCGGAACGCCCCGCCGCGGCGGATGCGTCTCGGCGGGTGGCGGTGGACGCGGAGGACTCGATGATGGCCCTGGTGCGGCTGGCGTCGGGTGCCATCGGCACCATCGTGGCGACCAAGCTTGCCTTGGGCAGCGAGGACGAGTTGCGCGCCGATCTGCATGGCACCCGCGGCGCCCTGCGCTTCAACAGCATGGATCCGCACCACCTGGAGTTCTACGACGGCGCGGCGCCGGACCAGCCCCTGGGCGGTACGCGCGGCTGGACCCGCATCGACTGCGGCCAGCGCTACCCGGCGCCAGCCGGTTTTCCGGCGCCGAAGGTAAGCATCGGCTGGTTGCGGGCGCACGTCCAGTGCCTTTACGAGTTCGTGGCCGCGGTACACGAGGGCCGGGCGGGTGAGCCCGACCTCGCGCACGGCGTCGCCATTCAGAAGGCGATGGAGGCCGTGCGGCGCTCGGCAGTGTCCGGCCACTGGGAACGCCCGTAAGTATTGTCTACGGCGAGTGCTGCATCCCGCATGTCCAGTGCGTCCAGTAAGTCCAGTGCGTCCAGTGCGTCCAGCTCTCAGACCGGTCCGACCGCCGCCAAAACAGGGGCCAACATGAATACCACGGTTGACATTCTCGTCCTGGGTGCGGTGCAGGGGCTGACGGAGTTCCTCCCCGTCAGCAGCTCCGGCCATCTGGTGCTGGCCAAGTCGGTGCTGGGCCTGCATACCCCTCATGGCGCGCTGCTGGAGGTCGCGCTGCATACCGGCTCCCTAGTCTCGATCGCGGCGTACTATCGGCGGCGCATCTGGGAGCTGATCTTGGGTGTACTGCAGCGCGACCGCGCCGCCTGGGGGATGGCGGTGAACATCCTGGTGGCGGCGGTTCCCGTGCTTGCCGTCTACCCGCTTTTCGGCAAGCGTATCGAGGCTCAGTTCGACCAGCCTGGGCTGGCGGCGGCCATGATGTGCGTCACCGGGCTGGTGCTGCTATCGACCCGTTTCGCGCCACCGGGCAACGCCCTGCCGCGACCGCGTTCGGCGCTGCTGATGGGGGTGGCGCAGGCGGTGGCGCTGCTGCCCGGCATCAGCCGCAGCGGCTCGACCCTGGCGGCGGCGCGCTGGCAGGGGTTGGTGCCCGCCGCCGCGGCCGAGTTGTCCTTCCTGATGGTCTTGCCGTTGCTGGGCGGCGCCACGTTGCTGCACATCCGAGAGGCGCTGGATCCGGCGGTGCAGGCGGCGTTGCCGCTGCCGGCGCTGGCTGGTGGTCTGGTGGTGTCGGCGCTGGTAGGCTATGGCGCCCTCACCCTGCTGGTGCGGGTCTTCGCGGGGTCGCGCTTCTACTGGTTCGGCGCCTACTGCCTGGGCGTCGGCGTTCTGGGACTGTGGCTCACGCGTGCGTAGAGCATCTGTCGGAGGGTATGACTTATGGCAACCTCACCGGTTCGCGTCGTGCTGGTAGGCTGCGGCAGCATCTGCGGCGCCTGGCTGAAGGCCATCCAGGGCGAAGCCGAGGTGCAGATCGTCGGCCTGATGGACATCAACCTCGAGAACCTGGCCAAAGTAGCCGAAGCCCACGGGCTGGTTAGCGTGCCGCGAAGCACGGACTTGCAGGCGCTGCTGTGCCAGGTCCGCCCGGATGCCGTGTTCAACTGCGCCATCCCGGAGGCCCATCTGCCGGTGACGCTGACCGCCCTCGAACACGGCTGCCATGTGCTGGGCGAGAAGCCCTTGGCCGACACCCTGGAAAACGCCCGCACCATGGTCGCCGCCGCCCAGCGGGCCGGACGCCTTTTCGCGGTCATCCAGAACCGCCGTTACCAAGCCCAGATTCGCTCCCTGCGCGCCTTCCTCGACAGTGGCGCCATCGGCCGTGTCAGCACGGTGAACGCCGACTTCTACCTCGGCGCCCACTTCGGCGGCTTCCGCGACCGTATGAAGCACGTGTTGCTGCTGGATATGGCCATCCATTCCTTCGATCAGGGACGCCTGATCACCGGCGCCGATCCCCTCAGCGTCTACTGCCATGAATGGAATCCGGTCGGCTCCTGGTACGATCACGACGCCAGCGCCCAGTGCATCTTTGAGATGAGTGGTGGGGTGGTGTTCAACTACCGCGGGAGTTGGTGCTGCGAGGGCCTCAACACCACCTGGGAGTGCGATTGGCGCATCATGGGTGAGCGCGGCTGCGTCGCCTGGAACGGCGGCGATCAGTTCCGCGCCCAGGTCGTGGGCGCCACCGGCAAGTTCATCTCCGAGATGCGGGACCTGCCCATCCCAGTAGCCATGCCGGCGGGCATGCATGGCGGCCACAAGGGCTGCATCATGGAGTTCGTGCGCTGCGTGCAGCACGGCGGCGCCCCCGAAACCGCTGCCGCCGACAACATCAAGAGCCTGGCCATGGTCTTCGCCGCCATCGCCAGCGCCGAGCAGCAGCGCAAGGTGAGCCTCGCGGTCTGACCGGGGCGCGCTTGCAGAGCGGGCCTAACTGCCGCCGCCTGCAGGGCTTTTTCCGGGAGGTAGGCGCATTGGAGTCGGCAGTCTGCCCCGGCACCGTCGGGGCTTCCGCCGTCTCTGGGGATACCGCGAACCCGCCCGAAACGGTCTGAGCATCGCGGGCTCCAAGGCGGCAAGCAGCACTATGGCAGA
>CAIZKT010000636.1:0-18357 GCA_903933565.1 uncultured Victivallales bacterium
CCGGTGCGGACCGCCGGCTCCAGGCGGACGGCGCCGCTGGGCTCGGGGTTCTGCAAGCGCCTCGATGGTATGCCCATGCCCTAACCTGCCCTATTCATCAACGCCCGCACTGGTGCCCAGGCGTTCGTAGTACCGCCTTCAGGCGGAAAGAGTTGCGGAGCGACCCCAGGACCGCGTGAACGCGGGACTACAAACCCTACCCCCTGCACTCGTGAATAATCCAGGCTATCCCCCCCCCAGTGAAGCTGCGTGTGCCGGACCACCCGACGTCGCGCGGGGCCCACTCATTGCGAGTAGAAAACAATGTGAGAGCCGAGCGACTCGAACCGGAACGGCACGATCAAGAGCCCCTTGAGGGCTTCCTTCACCCTTGCTTGGCGTTCCGGGGGCACAAACAACTGCATAAATCCGCCGCCGCCGGCACCGCAGAGTTTGCCCCCGATGGCTCCAGCGCCCCGAGCCGTGGCGTAGATCGAGTCGATCTGGTCATTCGTGATCTTCGTGGTCAAGCTACGCTTCAGACACCACGATTCATGCAGAAGCCGACCAAAGTCGTCGAGGTCGCCAGAGTCCCGGTTGAGGATGGCGAGGGCTTCGTCCACCATCTGCCGCATGGCCTCCAATTCCCGGGTCCGATTAGCCGTAACCCGAACTTGCTCGACGGCTATGTCGTTTGCCACCCGTGAGAAACCCGTAAAGCAGAGCATGAGGCATTCCTGCAGACGGTCCACCCGCTCCTGCGAGATGGTGACCGGATGGACCTCCACGGTGCCGTTTGGGCTGAACCTGATGTGGTTGAACCCGCCGAAGGCCGCGGCCACCTGGTCCTGCGAACCGACGTGCTCACCCAGAATCTCCTGTTCGATATGAATGGCTTCGTACGCCAACTGACGCTTGGAGGTCATCTTGCCCTTGAGCGCGTACAGCGCATTCAGGAATCCGACGGTGAACGCGGAACTGGAACCAATCCCGGACATGGCAGGAATATCGCTGGTGTGAACGAGTTCGACCCCATCCACGACCTGCAGGAATTTCAGGCACTCGCGCACCGAGGGGTGCTTGATCTCGTCGACCGTTTGGGTTTCTTCGCGCGTGCTATAACGGATGCGGAACTTGTGGTCGAAAAAGGGCGGCAAATGCCGACACGTGATATAGCAATACTTGTTGATGGTGGTTGACAACACGCCGCCGCCGTGTTCCCGATAGAAAACAGGGTAGTCAGTGCCGCCGCCAAAGAAGGAAAGACGGAACGGTGTTCGGCTGATGATCATGGCCGGGTGCTCTTGTACCAGGCGAGCGTGCGCCTGAGACCGTCCTCGATCGAGGTGGTTGCCGAGAAACCTAATAGTTGTCGCGCCTTCGCCGGATCGATCAGGCGCTTGGGAATCATCGTAGGTTTGCTGGCGTCGTAGGTGACTTGGGCACTCTCGAATCCCTCCAGTTTCAAGAGCAGCGCTAGAATGTCGCGTAGACAGTAGCCCTCGCCGCTAGCGAGGTTCACCTCGTCGTAGCCTTCGATGGTGTCCATGGCGCGCACCATGCCATCCACCAGGTCTTCAACATAAATGAAGTCCTTGATGTCTTTCCCGTCGCCCCAGATGACCATCGGGTTGTGGCGTTCGACCACGCGGCGGATGAGCGCGGGGAGCACGTGCGAGGTTTCCCAGTCGAACTTGTCGTATGGGCCATACGCATTGGCCGGGCGCACGACAATGGTGGCCATAGGCTGGCGGACACGCCGGGCGTACATCTCGCACATAATCTCGCTAAAGCGCTTCATCCAGGCAACGATGTGGTATTTCTCGTAGAACTCGTTGGTGCAGTCGCCTTCGGCCATCGCCTTGTCAGAAACCGGATACACGGTGTTGCTGCTGACGAACAACGTCTTCTTGACCCTTGCCGCATAGGCCGCTTCAAGTAATCGGGCATTCATGACCAGGTTGGGCGTCAAGTGACACAGCGGCGTATTCGCCATCACCGCCGCACCCGAGGTAACTGCCGAGCAAATGAACACATAATCCATATCGGCGCAGGCTGCCGCGCAGGCATCGGGCGTGGTCAGGTCACCGCGTACGTACTCGATGCGCGGGTCGGTGAGCACAGCGTCGCGCACGTGCAAGGTTCCGCGGATGGCCACGGCATCCGTCTGCAACAGGCGTTTGAGCAAGTTGACGCCGATGAATCCGGCGGCACCGGTCACTAGAATTCTGTTACCAACGAACATAGGATGCTCCTCCTCTTGCGGCTTAGACAAAGTGCCCGAGTTCGTCGCGCTGTGACAACAAGGGTTGTTTGACCGGCCACCAGATGCCCAGTTGCGGGTCGTTCCAGACGCAGGTGAATTGGCCCTTGGGGTTGTAGTAGGTAGTCTGTTTATAGTGGAAGATGGCCCGTTCGCTCAGCACCAGGTGACCGTTACCGAATTTCGGCGGCACGAGCACCTGCATGCGGTTCTCTTCCGACAGCGTAAACGCCTGCCAATGGCGGTACTGCGATGAGTCCGGGTCGTTGTTGAGCACCACCAGGTAAAACTTTCCTTGCAGGCAACTGATCAACTTCCAGGTCTCGGCGTCGCCGTGGATGCCACGCAACACGTGCCGCGAGGACACGGAGATGTCGTCCTGGACGAAATGCTGATCAATGCCGTGCTCACGGTACAGTTGGTCGTTCCAGGTTTCCACGTAAGAACCGCGGAAGTCCTCGTAGGCGGAAGGACGAATTACACGTACGCCTTCCAGCCGGCTCTTTTCAACGGTAATCATTCGGTGGTCTTTTCCGTGAAGTAGTTTTGCTTGTTCTTGTACTCGTCAGTGTTGGCCAGATACCACTCCCAGGTCTCGCGCAGGCCCTGTTCCAGGTCGGTGGACGGCTCGTAGCCGATGGTCCGCTGCGCGGCCTCGATGGACATCACCCGCCGGGGGAAGCCGGATGGCTTGGTGGTGTCGAAATGTGCGTTGAACGGTGTCACTCGTTGCAGCGCTTCCACTAACTCGCGCACGCTGTAACCGCGGCCGCTGGCCAGATTCAGGAACGGGTACTCGCCGGTGCCGCGCAGCAACGCCAGGACGACACCTACCGCCACGTCGCGTGCATAGGCGAAGTCGCGTATTGCCGAGCCATCGCCCCATACCGTCACCGGATCGTCCCCGCGGCGGATGCGGGCCATAAGTGTGGGAATAACCATCGCGGTCTCCGGATCGAAATTGTCCCCCGGCCCATAGACATTGCAGGGGCGTACAACCGCGAAATTGCTCAAACCGTACTGAATCTTGTAGGCCTGTACCTGTAACTCGGCCATGCGCTTGGCCCAACCGGGAAACATGTCCATGGGCGGACCGTCCATGCCCATGCTTTCCTCAAAAACCTCGGCGGGCGGGTAGGCCCCGATGCTGCTGGTATAGACCACCCGGCGCGCACCGCAGCGGCGCGCTGCTTCCAGTACGTTGGTGTTCATCTGCAGCAGCGGCACGAAGAAACTGGCCGGCTTGGACTTCGTCACCTCCACCGAGCCTTTGATGCCAGCCACGTGCAGCACGTAATCCATGCCGTCGGTCAGTTCAAGACACCGCCGAAAGTCGGTAAGGTCAGCGATGACATGCTCGGCGCGGTCGTCTACTGTCAAACGGTCAAGCGAGGCGACGCGAACCCGGGCCCCGGCGTCGCAGAGGATCTTGACCACCTGGCGACCGATCAGGCCGGTGCCGCCGGTCACGAGGCACCTAGTGCCGGCCAAGGTGTTCTGGTCTAAGTCGGCAAGCATGGGGGAGGTTCCTTGGGGGGATGTGGTAACTCGGGTCGGCAGGCGATGGTAGTAGTCAGGAAGGTCTACGGGCCAGTATCCATACTTCAGAAGCCAACAGGTCTGTGCTCGTAATCGTGGGGTAGTTCGTGCGGCATTCTTCCATTACCCGTGTCGGCAACGTATCCCACTTCCGGTCGGTGGATGCGAGGATATCCAACACTTCGAGACTCGCCGTCTCTATATGCTGCCGCAGGTCCGTCAAGGTCGATCTTCCCATCGTATGAAAGAACCGCCATTCAGCGATTTCCACTTCCTTCGGCCGGAGTTCGCGGATGTAGCGCCGGAAATCGTCAGACGAGAGCCGAACGTGTCCCCAGGGAAAATCCAACGTATCGAAATGCCCGCCGGATTCGCAGAAGAACGGGTGATGCCCGTGCGCGCAAACCCCGCCGGGGCGAAGACAACGGGCTATGCCGCCCCAAGCACGTTCCGGATCCAGGAGATGCTCCACGGTGTTCCAACTGACCACCAGGTCATAGGATTCAGATGCCTCGAAATCCGCGACGTCGCAGTCGAAAAATCCTACCGCCGCCGCATTCAGTCCGGGCGTTGCCGACTCGAACTCCCCGCGCACTGCCTCGCGAAGTGTGGCCAAGTATGCAGTCTGTCTGGCCACATCAGTGGCGGTTGGGTGGAGGACATTGGTGAAGTGCGCCGGCACATCAAGCCCACCGACATGCGACGCCCCGGCCTCCATCAACGCATAGCAGGCCGCTCCGCTGAAACACCCCACCTCGAGAATACGGGATCCGCGGAGGTCCACATTCCATAGTCGCAGGAACTCGTTCAACCTGCGGACCTGGTCACGTCCGCTCTCGGCCAAACCGCAACGACGAGCCGTTTCCGGCGTCGGCTGGGCGCGCTCTCGAAGCATCGTTTCCCAATCCAGTCTCCAAACGCGTTGACGGTAACCATCGATCAGTGGAAACTCCGTGCCCTGCGCATCCCGAAAGACGCCAGAGGCGTGCGGCTCTTCTGGCCGGGATGGCCGGGACAGACGGTGGACCTCCAACCCCATCCGACCCAGCACCTGCTTAACCGCTCGTTTCAGGGTGGTCTTCATGCCAACGCAGACTCCATCGCCGCTTGAGTGGTCGGTTCCGCAGGGGGCCTAAAGGCAGGCACTTTCTGCGCCATCTGCCAAGATGGACGCACCGGTTACCAGGCTGGCTTGGGTGGAACAAAGGAAGACAACCAAGCTGGCAACTTCTTCGGGTGTTCCCAAGCGACCCAGTGGAAAGGTCCGGTCAACCATTTCTCTGAACGCGTTAGGATCCTGCTGCATCTGCCGTTCCCAACCCGTGTCTGGGATCATGATGCACCCCGGCGCCACGGAGTTGAACGTGATCCCCGCCCGGGCAAATTCATGATTCATCGCCAAGCTTTTCATCATCGCCGTCTGGGCGCACTTGGCCATATTGAACCACGGCCTTCCGCCGCCCTGTTTGCCGAGGGTCGAGGTGACGGTCACCACCCGCCCCCAGCCTTCTTGCACCATCAGCGGAACAGCCAGTCGAGTGAAGCGCACGGCGGCCATGGCGTTCTTGTCGTAGACCTCCTGCCACACGGTCTCGGCTGTGGCCATCACGTCTGCCGAGCCCCACCGCCCGCCGCCACCAACATTGTTCACCAAGACATGCAGCGTGCCCCAACGCGCACCGATGGCCGCGAAGACACGGTCAATGTCGGCAGGTTGGGTGGCGTCGGCCGTCACGCCAATGGCGTCACTTCCCAGCGCGCGCAATTCCGCGGTCACTGCGTCCACGAGGTCGGCACGGCGGGCACAAATCGCCACATCGCACCCCTCGCCGGCTAGCGCCAAGGCGACGCTGCGGCCAATACCGTGACTGCCGCCGGTCACCAATGCGCGTCTTCCCTTCAAGCCGAAATCCATACTAGTCTCCGAGTCCGTTTCTCCTATCGCCGAAGCGCCATGCCGTGGTTCAAGGCAACGGTCGCCAGACGATGAGGTTGTAGCCCTCCATCATCAGACTTCCGAAAAACAACCGCCGGGAGTTGATTATTTCGATCTCTCCGGCGGCCTGCATCTCCTGCAACCGCGGCAGCAGCCCATGGGTGTAACCCCGCTTCCGGTGGAACTGGATGGCCAGGTGGTCTACCAGGTTTTCTGAATCGTAGAATTCTAGTACCGGCTCGATGTGGACGCAGAGGGCGGGCCGTTTCCGCAGCAGGAACTGCAGGAACGCCTCGAACTGGCTGGCCAGTTGCTCGATGGAGCCGGAGGTGAAAACGCTGCTTCCTGGCCTGACATCAAACGACTCGTCAGGTTTGATCATGTCGAAGAGTCTCCCTTCGAGCCTCAGGCGATGGCACCGTGCGATCTCGTTGACTAGATCGCGCGCCGCAGGCACGAAATCAGAGCCGACCAACTGCTTCTGCGGGAAGAGACTGGCCAACCGCACCAGATTTAAGCCGGTGCCGCAGCCGAATTCGTAAATCGTATCCGCGGTCGTGAAGTACTCGTGGAATAACCAGTCGCGCAGCACATCCACATACTGCCGTTCAAAATCCAAGGCGCGGGTGCGAACGAACTCCTGCCGCAGGCGTACGACCCCCGTCGACCGGACAAATCTCGGCAGCAGGTGCGCAAGGGAGCCGTCGGCCTGCCGGAATTCCTCGTACTGCTCGCGCCATCCATTTTCCCAGACCTGCTGGCGCTCCGGCGCCCCGATGACTTGGTGATCTTCGGAGAGGCGGCGCAGGACCTTGAGGATGACTGCGTCTCGTTCGGCGCCCCGGAGGGGGCAATAAGTCCAGTCCTTGTCGGCGAGGCTTTGTCGACAACGCGTCTGCAAGTCGGCCACGGTGCTGCCGAAGGCCTCCGCAAAATCGGCCGTCGTATAGGTGCGGTAGTCGTCATTGATGCTGGTGGTGGCGCCGGTCTGTGTCATATCATCCAGAACCCTCTGTGCACGGCGTTGGGGGTGCGATCGGCGGTCATTGGCCAGGCCGGTGGGCGCACCAGCGGCCGACGGTGTCAGCGACAGCGGGGGCGTCCAAGCCGTAGTGAGCAAGCAGCCAAGGGCGGGTGCCGTAAACGAGGCTCTGGACATCTGGTACGCCGAGGCGCAACAGGCGCCAGCGGGCGTCGACGTCGGCCCGCAGTTCGGCCAGAAGGGTGCCGAGGCCACCGTTGAGTACGTGCTCCTCGATGCTGACTATGGCGTCGAAGCCGGCGAGCGCGTCAGTTAGGGCCGGCACGTCCAGGGGCTTGAGGCGCCATACGTCCAACACGGCAGGGGCCTGGTCACGCGAGCGCAGCAAGTCGGCGGCGACGACAGCGGCGTGGACCATGACGCCGGTGGCGACCAGGCATAGGCGACGGCCAGGGACGACGGTGTGGAAACCGTGGCGCCGGGCGTCGTCGTCGAGTTCGTGGACGGGATGCAAGCCCTTGTCCAGGCGAATGAGGGCAGGGGTGCCGCTCTCATAGGCGGTGCGCACGCAGTGGGCGGCGAGCGCGGCAGACGAGGGGTTGTAGATGGCGATCTCGGGCAGCATGCGCATCACGCCTACGTCGACCACGCCGTGGTGGGTGGGGCCGTCGAATTCGAAGGAAAAACCGGTACCCAGGCCAATGATGGTTACCGGCAGATTCATGCCGCAGATGTTGAACTTGATCTGCTCGAAGCAACGCATGGTGGCGAAGGACAGAATGGCGTACATGAAGACGCGTTTACCCGAGAGTGCCAGGCCTGTGGCCACCGTCACCATATTCTGCTCGGCAACCCCGACGTTGATGAAGCGCTCAGGGAAATCGGTCTTGAAGCGCTGCAGACTGTGGGCGTCCGCATCGGCGGTGAGGAAGACCACACGCGGATCTCTGGCCGCCAGTTCGTAGACCGTGTCAAACAGGGCGTCGCGAAGGTCCACGCTCATGGGGCCAGTTCCTTTCGGGCCTGGGTAACTTCCTCGGGGCCGGGTACAGTGTGATGCCACTTGATACCGTTTTCCATGAAGGAGACGCCTTTGCCCTTGATGGTGTCGGCGATGATCACCGTGGGCCGTCCATCGGCCCCAGCATCGGCGAAGGCGGCGAAAATGGCCGGAAAGCAATGGCCGTCGATGGGCCGAACACTCCAGTTGCAGGCGCCGAACTTGGTCTCCAGCGATCCCGAGGCGTCCACGTCAGGCACGTAGTCAGTGACCGAAAGGCGATTGCGATCGATCACCACCGTGAGGCTGGCAAGTTGGTGGCGCGCGGCAAACATGGCGGACTCCCAGATGGCTCCCTCGTCGCACTCGGCGTCGCCCAACAGGACGACGGTGCGGTGGTCGCGGCCGTCAAGCCGGGCTGCCAGGGCGATCCCGGCTCCGATGCCCAAGGCGTGCCCCAGCGAGCCGGTGTTGTGCTCGACCCCCGGCAGAGAACGATCGAGTTGTCCACCGAGACCGCCGCTGACGCCGTAGCGCGCCAGTTCCGCGGCGGGAAAGAAACCGAGATCGGCCCACATGTGATATAGCGCCAGGCAGGCATGACCCTTGCCGATGAGGAACCGGTCGCGGTCTGGCCACTGGGGCTCGGCAGGCCGCACCCGTAGCAGGCCGCCGTAGTAGAGGGCGACCAGCAGTTCCATGCACGAGTAGGTGCCGCCCAAGTGGCCCTTCCGGGCGGCGACGACACTCTCGAGGACACGCAGGCGCAGGTAGCTGGCCTTTGTCTCCAGCGCGGCATACTGTGAATGGGTCATGGATTTCCTCAGTGCGAGTCGTCACAGCCAATGGCGATGATCTGCTGGGCGCGATCGGTAACCACTTCGATGAGCGCCGGGCCAGGGACGGCCAGGATAGCCGCCAGTTTGTCCGGCAGAGTACCGTGGTCCTCCACCAGGTGATACGGCAGTTCGAACGCGGCCGCGACTTTGGCGAAGTTCAACACGGCATCATCGTCGGTGTAACGACCGCCCATGATTACGTCTTGGGAGGCGCGGATGGATGCATAGCCGCCGTTGTTGATGATGAATACCTTCACGTTCAGACGGTTCTGAGAGACCGTTCGCAGTTCCTGGATGTTCAGTTCAATGGAACCGTCGCCCGTGACCACCAGCACTTGCCGGTCGGGGTAAGCGCAGGCGCAGCCGATTCCCAGGGGTACCGCCACGCCCATGCTGGCGAAAGCCCCGGAACTGATGTCCCGGCGTTGCGCCCCGAAGTCCAGCCCTTGGCCGGTAATGTAATAGGCGCTACCTGCGTCGCTGACAAACACCGCGTCCGGCGCAGACTGCGCTTCGAGCGCGGCAATGAAGTAGTAGGAGTTCAACGGCGTGCAGACGTAGTCAGGCAACACGGTGGGCTGCTCCTGCTTAATGCTTGTGCAGGCTCCCAGCCAGTCGGCCGACACGGTCACAGGTGCATCGCGCAGGCGGCGGTTGGCCGTCGCAAGAAAATCCTTGACATCGGCATGCACCGGGAGGTCGATGTGGCGGGTGCTCTCGGCGAAGGCATCGCCCTCGATGTTGACCAAGGCGACGCGGCAATCGTCGGCGAGTTTGATGTAGGCATCGCCGACGCAGGGGTAGGCCATCGTCGTGGCGAGGCCTAACAACAGGTCGACCTGCTGCAAGATGCGGCCGTTGTAGCGTCGACCACGCATGCCGGCCAAGCCGAAATTGAGGTGATGGGTGTAGGGCAACAGGTCCAGGCCCATGCGTGCGAACAGGACGGGAACCTGCAGCCGCTCGATGAACTCCATCAGTTCGTTGCGCGCCCCGCCAGAGCGGACGCCTTGCCCGACCAGCAGCACTGGGCGGCGGGCAGCGCGCAGTAAATCCAGCAGGCGGTCAACGGCGGCGGCATCCACGGCGGGACGGGGCTGTGCAGGAAGATCGAAGCCGGGCAGGTTCTCGATGTCCAGCTCGG
Organism: uncultured Victivallales bacterium; assembly: GCA_903933565.1. Classification (GTDB taxonomy): domain Bacteria; phylum Verrucomicrobiota; class Lentisphaeria; order Oligosphaerales; family JAFGRS01; genus CAILUI01. The sequence continues at coordinate 9,683 of CAIZKT010000636.1, forward strand.
CGGACTGGACATCCCACGGAATGTCCAGCCAGACGGGACCCGGTCGGCCTGAGCGGGCCAAGTAGCACGCTTCCTCGAGGTGGCGCCGCACCAGATTCGGTTCGGTGATCGTCGCGGCGTACTTGGTCATCGATTTGACCACGTCGACAATGCGGAAGCCTTGGACCCCAAAACTGCGGGCGGTCTTGGAGATCAACGTCTGGGGGACCTGCCCAGAGATCACCACCACGGGCACGCTGTCAACCCACGCCTCTACCAGCCCACCTACGGCGTTAGTGCCACCCGGGCCAGTGGTAGCGATGACCACGCCGAGGTTGCCCGTGATTTTGGCGTACCCGGTGGCCATTTCCACAGCGGCCGCCTCGTGTCGGGCGCAAACGTATTTCAGGCCTTGGTGGAAGGCAAAGGCATCGTCGAGGTGGATCGATCCAGTGCCCGAGAGCATGAAGACGGAACGGACGCCGTTCTGGTAGAAATACTCGGCCACGTATTTGGACAGGTTCATGGGGACCCTTTCCTGCTGTTCGGGAAAACGCAACCAGACGGATCACAGACTTTCGTGGAAGACGCGCATCTTTTCCAGCGCCGCTCGGATGACCGTTAGTGAGGTAGTGCCGAAGCTGATCCGCACGTGCCCCCGGCCGCATTCCCCAAAGAACTCGCCGGGGAGCAAACAGACGCCGTGTTCGTGCAGCAGGCGCCGACAGTACTCGGCGCTGGTCAAACCCGTCTGGGAGATGTTAGGGAACATGTAGAAAGCGCCTTCGGGCCGCGCGCAAGTCAGGTGAGGCAAACGGTTCAACGAGTCATATAGGATATCGCGCCGTTCCTTCAGGAGCGACACACGGTGCGGCAGGTGGTGCGCTTGGTCTCGCAGCACCGCCAGGCCGGCCATCTGAATGAAGGGTGGGATACACGAGAAAATGGTCTCGAGCATCAGCCCCATCTTATGGACCACCTCCGTGGGACCAACGGCATAGCCGAGTCGCCAGCCGGACATCGAGTGGCACTTTGAGAAACTGTTCAGCAAGATGATGCGTTCTTGACACTTGTCCAAACGGGCCGGCGAACAGTGGTTGCGGTCGAAAAGGATCTTCGAGTAGATTTCATCAGACAGCAGGTAAATGCCCCTTGTGAGCGCCAGTTCCCCGATTGCCCGGATGTCTTCGGGCGCCATCACTGCACCCGTCGGGTTGCATGGGGAGTTGATAATGATCAGACGGGTGCGAGGAGTCACTCGCCGGGCGACGTCCTCAGCCTTCAGTCGGTACTCGTTCTCCATGCGGACAGGAACGGGCACTCCCTTCGCTCCCGTGTAGTATGCCACTGAAATGTAGGTCGGGAACCCCGGGTCCGGGAAGATCACCTCGTCGCCGGGATCGGCGACACAGCGTACGAGAAAGTCGATCACGGCGTTGGCGGGGCAGACAAGCACCTGTTGGGCCAGGGGACGGAACCCCCATTCACGTTCAGTGTAGTCGGCAATTGCTTCGCGAAACTCAAGGATGCCCTTAGAGTTTACGTAACGAGTCAGATCGTCGTCAAGCGCCCGTTTGGCGGCGGCGACAGCGCACTCCGGGGAACGGAAGTTCGAGTCGCCGATCTCGAAGTGGAGGACTGGTCGGCCCTCACGCTCAAGAACTTGCGCCTCGGCAAGCAGTTTGAACATAGGCTGGCCAGTGAGCCGATCGCTGACCGTCGACAGGCGGTGCTGCATAACCATGGCGGTCTCCGCGCGCAAACAGTGGTTGGGTTGCCACATGGTGGCGGCGATTAGAACGGCCCCTTGAACTTCTTCTCGTACGAATAGAACTCTTCGCTGCTGAGGTCGGCGGGGGGAAGTCCGAACTGTTTCTCAGCGGCCCGGATAATGTCGCTGGCGTTATCGTAGTAGCCGTTCTCTAACGGCCGGGTGCATGGGCAGTGTGCGTGGGCAAAACCCAGGCGATCGATGGGCGCCTTGAGCGTCTGGCGACAACGCGGGTAAACCTGTGCCGCGACCTCGGCACTGAACCCGCAATGCAACCAGTCGTAATCGGCAACTATCAGGCGGCCCGTCTTGTTCACCGAGTGTACGACGGTCTCGGCGTCGAAGGGGGCGAGGGAACGGACGTCGATTACCTCGATGCTAAGACCGTGTTTGCGCTGGAGTACATCGGCTGCTTTGGCTGCTTCAACATTCATCCAAGAGACGGCCAACACGGTGAGGTCGGTGCCCTCACGGATGACATGACAACCTTGGAGGTCGGTGGGACCGAGATCGTCCACCGGACCCACCGCGTCGTACAACCAGCGGTGCTCGATCATCACCACCGGATTGTCGTCGCGGATGGCGGCCTTGAACATGCCCAGCGCATCACAGGGGCGAGCAGGGACGATAACCTTCAGACCGGGGACATGGGCGAACCAACTGAAGAGGGTCTTGCTGTGTTGCCATGACTGACCCCAACCACGGCCGATGACGGCACGGATGACCATGGGTACCTTGACTTTGCCACAGGAACCGTAGGAGGTACTGGCGATCATGTTCACCAACTGATTCATCGCCAGTATGAGAAAGTCCACGCGCATATGCACATGAATAGGGCGCAGGCCATTGAGCGCCGCGCCCAAGCCGAAGCCCGTCATGGCTTCTTCGCATAGGGGAGTGGAAAAACAGCGCCGAGGTCCGAATTCTTCCGCCAAACCGAGGCAACTGCCAAACGTTCCTTTGTGGTCGGCAATGTCAATCCCGTAGACGAAGACGGCCGGGTCGCGGCGCATTTCATCGCGCATGGCGGTATTCAACGCCTGGCGATAAGTCATGGTAGCACTCATGCGTAGACATGCTCCTGAAGCGTGGCGGATGGCGGAAATGACGCAGCCCGGGCGGTGGCGAAGACTGCCTCGACGCGCGCCACAAGGTGCGTTTCGATGGCCGTCACGGCAGCGGCCTGACCGGCGAGCAGCAGGCGGTCGCGGCAGACGGTTACAGGGTCATGCTGACGCATCGTCTCGGCATCAGGACGGAGGCGGTACCCCGCCTTGAAGTCTTCGCAAACGCCTACGTGCTCGAGGAAGCGGAAGTAACGCAGGTGTAGGAAGCCTGGGCGTCCGGTGGCACGCATCTGCGCCAATGTTTCGCGGGTGAGATCACGAATGGCCAACGGATCGACGGTGTCGGCGGCTGCGACATGACAATCAAACCCTCTCACCACCGTCGCGATGTCGCGATAGCCGTGGCGCTCGTGGGCGGGGATGTGGACCGCCAAGCCGTTGTCTTCGCAGACGAACAGGAGCGGTAACTTCATCGAACATGCCAGGTTGATCGTTTCCCAGAAGACGCCCTCATCGATAGCGCCGTCTCCGAAGAAAACTGCCACAACTCGGTTGGTTCCGCGATACTGGTTGGCGAACGCCGCGCCTGCGGCCACCGGAATGCAACTGGCCACGATGGCAGAGGTGGCGATCAGACCGCGTTCCGGACACAGCAAGTGCATCGAACCACCCCTCCCGCCAACGCTGCCAGTGGCCTTTCCATACATTTCCGCCATGAAACCATGGAGATCACCGGTCTTGATCAGGTAGAGCGCGTGACTCCGGTATGTCCCAAGCACTTGGGCTTCAGTTCCCAGTGCGGCACACACTCCGGCGACGATCGCTTCCTCACCCATACTCATGTGCATGGGCGTTTTCATTTCGTCCTCGGGATAGTGCGACTGGATCGCCAGTTCGACCTGTCGAACCAAGAACATCTGTTCGTAGAGCGCCAGAAGTTCCGTCGGCATATATCGTGTCCTCGGTTAAGGCGTTTACGCTGTATGTCGTTGCGCGAAGAGGTACTGGCAGACCACCGCAATACTCTGTCCCACGCAAATCTGTCCTCGCGCCACATGGCGCTCGAATTCCGCGAACGAGAGGGAAACCACCTCCGCGATCTCGTGGTCGGCGGATGTACGTTGGTCGTACTCGGCTTGGCTCAGGTGTATCGCGTAGTTCAAGGGCCGGACGGGAATCCGCGGCAACACCGTGATGGGGTGCATCGGCGCGAACCGAGCCAAGTCGTTCACATGTACGCCGGTCTCTTCCGCCAGTTCGCGTGCCGCCGCTGCCAACGGTTCTTCTGTAATCCCACAGCCGCCAGAAGGAAGTTCCAAGGTGGCGTCACGAAGCACTGGACGGTGTACGCGAACCATCACGACCTGGGAGTGCTCCACAATCGGTAGAATCATCACTTGGAGTTCATGGTATTCAACCGTGTAGTAGCCGCCACGGTTCATCACCGTAAACCAAGGATTACGATGCACTTCCTCGACCGGTTGAAGGTCCGGGTATTGTGGATTTGAGGGACGTGAGTTGTTGATAGGCAGTCCCATGGTTCAACGCGTCAGAAACATCCGGCCGTTGCGAACTCGCTGCCGCCAGAAATCGAGCAGGTCCCGCATGGTCGTTTCGAAGGGGATTTCCGGTTGCCAGCCGGTGTGTTCCCGGAATTTGCTGGTGTCGGGGACTTGGAGATCGGCGTCCAAGGGGCGCAACCGGTCGGGATCGACTTCCACGGCAATACTCTTGTGCGTTGAACAGGACAGGAGAAAATCCAGCATCTGGCGAACGGTACAGGTATAACTGCCGCCAATGTTGTACGCTTCTCCCGGGACCGGGTTGACTGTGAGCAGCAGATAATAAGCCCGGACCGCGTCCCGGACATCGGCCCAGGTCCGCAGAGAGTCCAGGTTGCCGACTTTCACCACCGGTGGCAGCAGGTCACTCTCGATCATGGCGATCTGCTTGGCGAACGTCGACTCGACGAAGACGTCCCCCCGCCGCGGCCCAGTATGGGTAAACATGCGTGTGATCATGATCTTCTGTCCATACGCTTCGGCGTGGAACCGCCCGACGAGGTCGGTTCCGATCTTGGAAATCGAGTAGGGCGAGGCCGGATGGAAGCTGCAGTCCTCCTTGATGGGAAGCTTCTCACGCGGCACCCGTCCAAACACTTCCGACGACGAGCATACATGGATGCAGGGATTGAGGTCTTTCCGCTGGCGAAGGGCCTCCAGCAGCCGTTCTGTCCCGAGAATGTTCACGTCATACGTCTGCAGCGGTGAGTCGAAACTCGTTTTCGGGTAGCTCTGGGCCGCTAAGTGAAACACGTAGTCAGGTTTTGATTCCGCGATCACCTGTTGCAGGGAAATGTAGTCAGACAGATCGCCGTAGACGAACCGGACCCGGTCCTTGCGGTTGGCACGGTCCAGCAAATGTTCGACATTGTCCAGCGGGCTGCGCCAACGGCACATGCCGAAAATGTCCCAATCGGTATTGGCCAGCAGATAGTCGGCCAGGTGACTGCCAACCATGCCGGTAATACCCGTGATCAGCGCTCTATTCGCCACTGTATTACCTCGTAAACGACTTCAGTTCAGCGCCACAGCAAACCCAAGAAAGACACCATCGATTTGGAGTTACGACGAACACGCCGTCGACGTGAGCATCTCCGTTCGCCAGGCAAGGAGAGGCCTGACTGCGCCGATCCACTTACCCAGATATTCCGTCCTAAAACGAGAGGCATCGCTCACCTCGAAGCCAATCACATCCGCGAGGAAAAGAATGTTATCGCTGACGCCACGGTGATTAACATAGAGGTTGATACGGTGTTGGCCGGGGTTGAGCAGAAATCTCGGTATGACGCAGGTGGTTCGGTAGAGGCCCTGGTCGTAGCCTCGGTCAACCCACGGATCATAGGTCGCGGAGGCGGATTTCGAATTTGCAGATGTGAACAACGGTTGAGCCAGTGCGTCGAGAACCCAGATTGACACCAGGCGGCGCCCGCCGTGGGTCAAGTTCCAGTAATCTATCTGAATTTCAATGTCTTGGTCAACGGCGGGAGTAGCGGTCGTTTCGCCGTTGGAGACAACGCGAACCGCGTTCAGGCGGAGTTCTTCGTTCCCCGGAGCCAGATCGGGAGTCGCCCAGCGGACTTCGCCGGTAGCGGAGCCGTCTCTGCGCAGGTATCTGTCGATGGTACTGTTCACGTCGGAATCACGCACGACGAGGCCGGAGTCGAATAGCAGGGCTCTTGTACACAGGCTCTGCACTGCAATCATGTTGTGGCTGACGAACAATACAGTCCGACCCTGGCCGGCCACATCCTGCATCTTGCCCAGGCACTTCTTCTGGAACTCGGCGTCGCCGACGGCAAGGACTTCATCGACGATAAGGATCTCGGGTTCGAGGTGGGCGGCGACGGCGAAAGCGAGCCTCACGTACATGCCCGACGAGTAGCGTTTGACGGGGGTATCGAGGAAGCGCTCGACGCCGGAGAAGGCAACAATCTCATCGAACTTGGCCTTGATCTCAGCCTGGCGCATGCCGAGGATGGCGCCATTGAGGAAGACATTCTCGCGGCCAGTGAGCTCGGGATGGAAGCCGGTGCCGACCTCAAGCAGGCTGGCGACGCGGCCGCGCATGCGGACTTCGCCGGTGGTGGGTTCGGTGATGCGGCTGAGGACCTTGAGCAGGGTCGACTTGCCGGCGCCATTGCGGCCGATGATGCCGAGGACTTCGCCTTCCTGCACATCGAAGGAGACATCCTTCAGCGCCCAGAACTCTTCCTCCTTGGGGCCAGCGCCGCCGGCGGCGCCCCGGTGGAACAGACCGCGGGCCATGCCAGCCAGATGGTCGCGGAAGGTATCGTGCCGCAGGGTCTCGCCCAAGATATACTTCTTGCCGAGGCCGCGCACTGAGATGATCGGGCTTGAGGGCATAACTGTCAGGGCACTTCACAGGCGTCCCACGGGACGCCAAGACGGTGTCAGGTATTCAGGCAACAAACAATGTCGTGAATAGCGCCTACCTTGCGTGAGCGATGTGTTCTTTGACCACGGATTTCACCGATTACGCGGATAGTCTGCTTCATCCAAGCACTAGGGCCGTTCGATTCTCAATTCTGTCAACCACAGAGAGCACCGAGAGCACAGAGAACAACGCACTGGGGAAGAGCAAGTTATATGTATCTCACCCCAGCTCTCTCGCCTTCCTCTGTGACCTCTGTGACCTCTGTGGTGCAATCGGTGGCTGTGGTGGAGTCTCGACCTAAAGGCGGGCCAGGCGACCTCAACGCGAACGTAGGGCAATAGCTCGCCCCTACAGGGCTCAAACTCACAACCCTCCTATCCCCAGGGCGTTGCCCTGGGCTGGTATCGCACCGCGCCTTCAGCGCTCCAGACGGACTCCCTTATTGCACAGGCCGATGATTCTTGTACGCGGTTCGCGACAGCCACCGACCTGTGGCACACCGAGACGAGAGGGAATCTAGCTTAAAACGCCGCCTTTTCCAGCGGGTTACGGTCCTCTTGGTAACGTCTCCGTAAATCGCCCGTCGGGGGACGTGGCCGCTTGTAGCGGCGCGCTCGGAAAGTAGCTCGCGACTGGAGATGAACCCCAACGGGGTTGCGTCTTACATTGGGAGACGAACGCCAACGGAGTGGCGGCCTGCATTCACGCCGATGGCCGCATCGGCGGGGTGCCGACTACGGCTTCTGCTTCCCTTCGTACCGGTCGCTCTGCTCCCCGACACGATAGCCGCTGACGTGAGCTTCCGTATCGGTCCGATGGGCCTTCAGGTCGGCGGCAACCGCCGCAATGTGCTCGGTCAAGTTTGCCTCGACAGTATCGATGCGCTGCGTCAGTTTCGTCTCGACCGCGACAATGTGCTCGGTCAAGTTTGCCTCGACAGTATCGATCCGCCGCGTCAGTTTCGTCTCGACGGCGTCAATGCGCTGCGTCAGTTTCGACTCAACAGCATCGATGCGCTGCGTCAGTTTCGTCTCGACCGCATCGATCCGCTTGCCTAACCGGGCGTCGACGGTATCGATCTTGGAGTTGAGCGCATTCAGTTTGACCTCGACGGTTGCGAAGTGCTCGCCGATGTCGGCGCGCATGGCATCAATCTTCCGGTCCAGTACGGCGTGCCCTTCGAGAACAGCCGTGAACTTCCCGTTCATCTCCTCCAGCAATACGGTCAGATGCTCTTTCCTCATGATAGTATTCTGCTTTCTGCTTGGCGGCGTGGCGTCTTGGCGAGAAAGCGATCCCCCCGAATGGGAACCGGTATTCAGTCAGATAGCGCCTGCTTTGCGTGTGCGATGAATCAACAAAGGCGCTAGCGAGCATTACGCTCATCCCGAGCGGGCACGGTGAAATCAACCAGGCGGACCGCGTTCTTCGCCAGTGCGCGGAACCGGTTTCTGGAAGATGGACACTTTGACGTGGGTGTGGACGCGGCCGCGGGTATGACGATGATCTCCACCTCTCGCTTCAGGAAAGCCGCGGGTAAGGCCAGAGTGATCTCACGCCTCTTTACAGAAGTTGTGATACGATGTGCTAACACCGTGTACTCCCATTCGACGCGGAGCAGACTACTCCAGAGTCCGGCGATTTCCAGTGGTCAGGGGGCGCTTGGGCGCAAGTCAGCTCCGTAGGGGGTGACTACTTAGGTCCTGGGGTTCAGGAAACGGCGAGACGGCGAGACGGGGAAACGGCGACTGGAGGAGACAGACAGGGAGACTGGCGGAGAGGAAAACAGGGTTCAGGGTTCAGCCAAGCCCCAGGCTGGTGCCGGACCTACCGGAATGAGACTTGCGCCGCGGTTCCTATTCCGATCCGGCCGGTACGCGCCGGATCGCCTGGAGGGCGGC